>PNJM01000142.1 GCA_013821865.1 Rhodocyclaceae bacterium | reverse complement strand
CGCATCAACATCGAGCTGTCCATCCGGAACAAGCTGCGCCTGTGCGACGCCCTGGAGGAATTCCTGCGCGGCGAGCTGCCGCTGCACGCGGGCGACACCAACCTGGACGCCGAGGTGCTGATCGGCGACCGGCGTGCGGCGGCGCTGGATCGGATAGCTGCCGTACGCAGCCGCTGGCAGTGGCTGTTGGACAACCTGGATCTGCCGCTGGCGCAGGCGGAAGGCGAATTCGCGGCCCGCGGCATCGAAGCGGGGCCGCTCACTAACAAGCACGGTCAGCCGGTGCTGTTCCACCGCCTGCAGGACTACTCCGTCCGCGCATCCTGGAAGCGCGAACTCAAGCCCCAGCTGGAGGCCGTGTTCGACGGCGTCATGTACGGCCCCATCCTCGACCGCATCGAGGGCATCCACCGGGAAACCCTGCGCGGCCGCGTCTTCGTCGCCCTGCACATGCACGCCGGCGACGGCAACGTGCACACCAACCTGCCGGTGAACTCCGACCACTACGAGATGCTGCAGGAGGCCAATGCCGCGGTGTCGCGCATCATGGCGCTGGCGCGCTCGCTGGGCGGCGTCATCTCCGGCGAGCACGGCATCGGCATCACCAAGCTGGAATATCTGACCGACGCCGAGATCGCACCCTTCGTCGAGTACAAGCGCCGCATCGACCCCGAGGGGCATTTCAACAAGGGCAAGCTGCTGCCCGGCGCCGACCTCGCCAACGCCTACACGCCCAGCTTCAGCCTGCTCGGCGTGGAGTCGCTCATCCTGGAGCAATCCGAGATCGGCCGCATCTCGAACATGGTCAAGGACTGCCTGCGCTGCGGCAAGTGCAAGCCGGTCTGCTCGACTCACGTGCCGCGCGCCAACCTGCTCTACTCGCCGCGCAACAAGATCCTCGGCACCGGCCTCCTGATCGAGGCCTTCCTCTACGAGGAGCAGACGCGGCGCGGCGTCAGCCTGCAGCACTTCGACGAGTTCAACGACATCGCCGACCACTGCACCATCTGCCACCGCTGCGTGAAGCCCTGCCCGGTGGACATCGACTACGGCGACGTCTCGATCGCCATGCGCAACTTCCTGCGCGAGCAGGGCAGGAAGAAGTTCGAGCCGGGCAAGGCCGCGGCGATGTTCTTCCTCAACGCCACCGACCCGGCCACCATCAAGCTCGTGCGCACGCTGATGATCGAATGGGGCTACAAGGCGCAGCGGCTGGGCTACCGCTTTGCGAAGCGGCTCGGCCTCGCCGGGTCATCGACGAAACAGCCCGGCACCACGCTCGGCCGGCCGCCGCTCAAGGCGCAGGTGATCCACTTCATCAACCGGCCGATGCCGGGCAAGCTGCCCAAACGCACCTCGCGCGCCCTGCTCGACATCGAGGACGACACCATCGTGCCGGTGATCCGCGATCCGCGGAAGGTAAGCGAGGAGGATTACGATGGCGACGCGGTGTTCTACTTCCCCGGCTGCGGCTCGGAGCGGCTGTTCTCGCAGGTGGGCCTGGCCACACAGGCGATGCTCTACGAGATCGGCGCGCAGACCGTGCTGCCGCCCGGCTATCTGTGCTGCGGCTACCCGCAGACCGCGGCCGGCGACCACGACAAGGGGCAGCGCATCACGACGGACAACCGCGTGCTGTTCCACCGCGTCGCCAACACCCTCAACTACCTCGACATCAAGACGGTGATCGTCTCCTGCGGCACCTGCATGGACCAGCTGCAGAAGTACGAGTTCGACAAGATCTTCCCCGGCTGCCGCCTGCTCGACATCCACGAGTACCTCATGGAGAAGGGCATCAAGCTGGAAGGGGTGTCCGGCGTGCGCTACCTGTACCACGAGCCCTGCCACACGCCGATGAAGACGCACTCCGGCATCAAGGTGGTGAACCAGCTCATGGGGCAGCGCGTCGACCTCAACGACCGCTGCTGCGGCGAGGCCGGCACGCTGGCCGTGGCGCGGCCCGACGTGGCGAACCAGGTGCGCTTCCGCAAGGCCGAGGAGATGCAGAAGGGCGTGGACGCGCTGCGCAGCGACGACTTCAAGGGAGAAGTGAAAGTGCTCACTTCCTGTCCCTCCTGTCTGCAGGGCCTGCACCGCTACGCCGACGACAGCGGCACCGATGCCGATTACGTTGTCGTCGAGATGGCGAAAACCCTGCTCGGCCCGGACTGGATGGAGCGATATGTCGATAAAGCCAACGCCGGCGGCATCGAGCGGGTGCTGTTGTAGAGACAGTTTCGCGTTTCGGGTTTAGAGTTGAAAACCACTGGCGGTCGTTCGCCGACAATCCGGAACTCTGAACTCGAAACCGTCTTCCCCATGTGCCAACTGCTCGGCATGAACTGCAACACCCCGACCGACATCTGCTTCTCGTTCGAGGGCTTCCACACGCGCGGCGGGCTGACCGACGTGCATCGCGACGGCTGGGGCATCGCCTTCTTCGAGGGCGTCGGCTGCCGCCTCTTCCTCGACTCGAAGGCGACCATCGAATCGCCGGTGGCGGAACTGGTGCGCAAGTACCCCATCCGCTCGATGAACGTGATCGCCCACATTCGCAAGGCGACGCAGGGCGGGATCGCGCTGGAGAACACCCACCCCTTCATGCGCGAACTGTGGGGGCGCTACTGGATTTTCGCCCACAACGGCAACCTGAAGGATTTCGCGCCGCAGCTCGACGGCAGCTTCCTGCCGGTCGGCCGCACCGACAGCGAGCGCGCCTTCTGCTTCCTGCTGCAAAGCCTGCGCAGCCGCTTCCATGAAGCGCCGTCGCGCGAAGCGCTGTTCGGGGCCCTGCGCGAGCTGACGGCGGCGATCGCCGCGCACGGCGAGTTCAACTACCTGCTCTCCAACGGCGACTGTCTGTTCGCCCACTGCGCTACGCGCCTTGCCTGGATCGTGCGCCAGGCGCCGTTCGCGGTGGCACACCTCAAGGACCAGGATCTCGCGGTGGATTTCAGCGAAGTGACCACGCCCGACGACCGTGTCGCCCTCGTCGCCACCGCTCCGCTCACCGACAACGAAGCGTGGACCACGATGGCGCCCGGCACGCTGATGATGTTCGTCGACGGCGCCCCCACTGCGCAGGCGTTCACCGGTGTTGCCTGCTCCCGCTCGACGTGAACCGCTGAAGGGAGAGTCAATGCGAACCGTCCTATCTCGGCACATCGAGACTGCAGGGGGCTTGCATGACGGCGGTTACACTGGAGAATGAACTTCGGCCTCGACACCGATGGCATTGGCCCCCACCGCCGCCAGATCGGAGATAAGGCTTTGCTTGAACGCATGGCCGAAGCTTCCCGCCTGCTTGCCCCGAAGAATGGCCCGGCTTGTTGTAAGATTTTCCCGCGCGGGCCGGGTCCGGCCCGCGCATCATTTCTCAGTTCCGCCCGCCGCTTTTTGCGCAACGTAGTCCGCCAGGCGCCGGCGACCGTCTTCAGTCACGCGCAGGCCGCACTTTGTGCGCCGCCAGAGGATGTCGTCGGCTTCACGCGCCCACTCGTGGGCAAGCATGAAATCGACTTCGGCCGCATACAGCCCGGCGCCAAAGTGCGCGCCGAGGTCATGCTCGGTTTGCGCCTCGCCGATCACGCGCTGCGTCAGCGTGCCGTGGCGGCGCGCCAGGGCGTGCAGCAGATCGGGCGGCAGCATGGGATGGCGCTGCGACAACTCCAGCAGCAGGCCGGGCAGCCCGCGCGGCCCCAGCCCGCCGCCGGGCAGGTGGACGGCCGCGGTCCACGGCGGCCGTAATCCGGGCAGCCAGGGCTTGAGCCGATCCAGCGCCCGTTCGGCCAGACGACGGTAGGTGGTCAGCTTGCCGCCATAGACGGAGAGCAGCGGTGCCGCGCCCGCCTCGCCATCGACGACGAAGCGGTATTCGCGCGTGATGGCGGAAGGATCGGTGCGGCCGTCGTCGTAGAGTGCGCGGATGCCGGCGAAGGACCAGACGACCTGTGACGGCATGACGGCCTTCCTGAGGAAAGCGCCGGCCGCTGCGCAAAGATATTCGATTTCTCCGGCACTGACGGAGGGCTGCGCAGCGGGCTCGGCAAGCGGTACTTCCGTTGTGCCGATCAGGCTGAACTCGCCTTCGTAGGGAATCGCGAAAACAACACGGCCGTCGGCATTCTGAAACAGGTAGGCGTGGTCGCCCTGATACAGCTTCGGCGCGACGATGTGACTGCCCTTGACCAGCCGCAGCGAGCCGCCGGCCGCCGGCCCTTCGATCGCCTGCCGCACCGCCGCCACCCACGGGCCGGCGGCATTGACGACGATGCGCGCCGTGCATTCGGACGGCATGCCGTTCGCGTCCTGCAGCGTTGCCCGCCATAACCCTCCCTCGCGCCGTACGCCGGCCAGGCGGGTGCGCGTCAGGACTTTCGCACCGAGTTGCGCCGCGGAGACAACGTTGAGCAGCGTCAGGCGCGCATCATCGGTAACCAGATCGGAATAGGCGAAGCCGCGCGCGTACTCCGGCTTGAGCGGGAAGCCGTATGGGGTGCCGCGAAAGTCGAGGGCCTCGGCCCGCGCCAGGCTGGAACCGCGGGCGAGACGATCATAGAGCGCGAGGCCGAGACGAATCATCCAGGCCGGCCGCATCGCCGCCTGATGGGGAATGATGAAGCGTTGTTCGCGCGCCAGATGCGGCGCATTGGCGAGCAGGATCTCCCGCTCCGAGAGCGCCTCCCGCACCAGGCCGAAGGCGTAATGCTCCAGATAGCGCAGGCCGCCATGGATGAGCTTGGTGGAAGCCGAGGAGGTGGCGCCGCCGATGTCGCCCTGGTCGACGAGCAGCACCTTCAGCCCGCGCCCGGCGGCGTCTCGCGCTATGCCGGCGCCGTTGATGCCGGCACCCACGATGAGGAGATCGAAGGTCGAATCGGGCGTGGATATCACGAATTCATGTTACCAGCCGCGCCCGGACGGTGCGAGTCAGGCAATGATCGGGAGCGTCACGGTTACTATCACGCCGTCCCCAGCCGGCTGGTTCGCCGCCGCGATGGAACCGCCATGGAATTCAGCGATCAGCCTGGCGATGTAGAGGCCGAGGCCGAGATGCGGCTCGGCGCCGGCGCGCTCGGGCCGCAAGGAAATCATCGATTCGAAGAGCCGGCCGTGGATTTCCGGCGGCAGCGCCGGCCCCTTGTTGGCAATGCGGAGCTGCGCCAGGCCGCCGGCCGCTTCCAGTTCGATGCGGATCGGTTCGCCGGGGCGGGAGAAATCGGCTGCATTGGCGACCAGCTTGTCGAGCATTTGCGCCACCATGTCGGGGGAGCCGATGAGGGTCGGCGGCTGGGCCGGGAGCTTCAACTCGAATGCCTGTTGCGAGTAGGCCAGCTTGTAGCCGCCCACGCATTCTCCGACCAGCGCGGCCAGATCGAATCGCTCCCGCCGCTCCGAGCGCAGGCCCTGTTCCAGCCGGGTGGCTTCGCTCATGCGGGCGAAGATCTTCGTCAGCCGCGCCAGGCCTTCCTCGGCGCGATCGAGATAGACGCGTTGCGCATCGGTCATCTCCTGCATGCGCAGGTTCTCCAGCGAACTGCGCACCACGGCGATCGGCGTGCGCAGTTCGTGCGACAGCCGGCCGGCCAGGCTTTCGAGATAGGCGTGGTGCTGCGAGAGCTTTTCCAGCACGGTGGAGAAGCTGCGCGAGAGATCACCGATTTCATCGCCCGCCCCCGAGCCCGAGGCAAGCCGCGTCAGCCGGCCGCGGGCGTCCACCGCGCTCTCCGCCTCGTCGCGCAGGCGCCGGATGCGGCTGGACAGGCGCGTGGCGAAGCCGAGCAGGACGGCCGCTGCCAGCGCGAAAACGGTGAGCGTGACGATCACCAGCCGCTCCAGCGCCTGGCTGCGCACCGAGAGAATCGAGTTGGTGGTCTCCTCGACCACGACGGCGCCGACGACGTTGTCGCGGCTCCAGATGGGATGCGCCGCCGAGACGATCACGGCGCGGCCGTCGGCCGTCTTGCGCACGCGGGAAGCCGGCGCGCCGAGCAGCGCCCGCGTCATCTCGCGCCCGGTGGCGATTACGTCCTCGTCGATGGCGTCGTCGAAATCCTCGGCCGGACCGGAAATGATGTTCGCCAGCAGCGCATGCCAGCCGCGGGCGACGGCGTTCTGTTCGCCCTCTTCGACTGCCTGCGACTTGAGGCTGCCGGCCAGCGCGAGGAGCTTCAGTTCCCGGTTCACCACCCAGATGCGCGCGGTGCTCCGCTCCAGTCCGCGCAGGATGGCATTGATCTCGGCCACCGATTGCTGCCCGGACATCGCCGACTCGCGGCCGATCTCTTCGATCACGACGGGCTGCCCGGACTTGTCCGCCTGCCCGGCAGCCTGCTGCAGATTGGCCTCGATCGTCTTGTGCGCGGGATTTTCCGCCGGCGACGCCAAGCCCATCAGCTGCGGCCGCTCGTGCAGCGCGGTGGCCACCGCGCGCGCCGTGGCGACGAGCGCCTGCTTCTGCCCCTCCAGCAGGAAGCGCTCCATCTCCTGCACGTAGCGGTAGCCCACCCAAGGCAGGGCCAGCAGCGAGAGGGCCACCAGCGCCAGCTTGGCGCGCAGGCTCAGCGTAAAGGGAAGCTTCATTTTCACGCCCGCCAGCGATAACCCATGCCGTAGACGGTATCGATCTGATCGAACGACGGGTCGACGGCCTGGAACTTCCTGCGGATGCGCTTGATGTGGGAAGTGATGGTGCCCTCATCCACCACCAGCTTCGCATCATGCATGAGCTGGTCGCGGTCCTTCACGTGGCCGGGGAATTTCGCCAGCGTGTGCACCATCCAGAACTCGGTCAGCGTGAGATCCACCGGCTGGTCGCCCCAGGTCGCCGTCAGCCGCTTCGCATCGAGCTTGAGCGGGCCGCGCGCAACAACGTCTTCGCCACCTTGCGGCTCCGCCAGCACGTCGACGCGGCGGAACAGCGCGGCGATGCGCG
>PNJM01000141.1 GCA_013821865.1 Rhodocyclaceae bacterium | reverse complement strand
ACAGATCGGTAGGATCGACCAGGCCCAGCCGCAGCGCCTCGCCGCGCTGCTCGAGCACAAGAGCGCGGAAGCGCCGCGCCTGCGCCTCGGGCAGCAGCTGAATCAGTTCCGGCCTTACGTTGTAATACTTGAGGTCGATGTAGGGAATCTGCAGCTGCCTGGCGAGCGCCTGCGAGATACCCTCTTCGGTGACGAAACCATTGTCGACGAGAACCCGGCCGAGCTTGCGGCCGCTGCGCTTCTGCTCCTCGAGCGCCTGCCGGAGCTGTTCTTCCTTGATGAGGCCCTGCTGGACGAGCAATTCGCCGAGCCGGACCTTTTCTGGCCGCGCCATGCGGTTCTCCAAAAGTTAATCTTCTTTACGCGCAAAAGCACGTAACATGCCAGATTTACGGAAACTTATACTGTTTACAGAAGGGTTTCAAGTGTTCCACATCATCCTTTTTCAACCCGAGATCCCGCCCAACACCGGCAACGTCATCCGCCTGTGCGCCAATACCGGCAGCCATCTGCACCTGGTGAAGCCTCTCGGCTTCAGCCTGGATGACCGCTATCTGGCCCGTTCCGGCATGGATTACCGGGATCTGGCGGAAACCACGGTCCATGACAACTGGGAATCCTGCCTGGCGGTGCTCGGAGGGCAGAGGCTGTTTATGGCAAGCACGCGCGGCGGGACGCGTTACGACACACCGCGCTACCGGAAGGGCGACGCTTTCGTATTCGGCCCGGAAAGCTGCGGCCTGCCGACCGAAATGCTGGAAGGCGCACCGCCGGAACGACGCATCCGGCTGCCCATGACGGCTTCCAGCCGCAGCCTCAACCTGGGCAATACGGTGGCCGTGATGGTTTATGAAGCCTGGCGGCAAAACGGGTTTGTGGGCGGCGCTTAGGCGGCTCGTTTCGGGTTTCGAGTTGAAACCATGCGCGCGCCTCGCCGCGCCCAGTATCGAACTCGAAACCTCTACAGGCTTTCCAGCTTGGGATCGCGGCCGAGGAGTTGCTCCACAGCCCGGTCGGCGGCGATCCCGTCGTAGAGTATGCCTTTCACCGCATGGGTGATGGGCATGTCGATGCCGAGCCGGTCGGCCAGTGCATCCACTTCGCGCGCGCTGCCGACACCCTCGGCGGCATGCCCTAACTCGCGCAGGATCCGCTCCAGCGGCAAATCGCGGGCTAGCGCCAGGCCGACGCGCCGGTTGCGCGACAGGTCGCCGGTGCAGGTGAGGATCAGGTCGCCCACGCCGGCCAGGCCCATGAAGGTCTCGCGCTTGCCGCCGAGCGCCAGCCCGAGCCGGGTGATCTCCGCCAGCCCTCGCGTGATGAGGGCGGCGCGGGCATTCAGGCCGAAGCCCATGCCGTCGGAAATGCCGGCGGCGATGGCCATGACGTTCTTCACGGCGCCGCCGATTTCGGCACCGACCACGTCGTGGTTGGCATAGACGCGCAGGCGGGTGCTGTGCAGCGCCTGCGCGGCCGATTGCGCGAATGCGGCATCGCTCGAGGCCAGCGTGACGGCGGTCGGCAGGCCGCGCGCCACCTCGTCGGCAAAGCTCGGGCCGGTCAGCACGCCGCAGCGCGCCTCGCCGCCCAGTTCCTCGGCCACGATCTGATGCGGCATGCGCTGCGTTCCGGCCTCCAGGCCCTTGCACACCCAGACCACCGGCGTTGCCGCAGCGTGATGCCGCAGCAGGCGCAGGGTCTCGCGCAAGCCCGACAGCGGCGTAGCGACGATGTTGAGTTCGCTGCCCCGCGTGGCTTCGGCAATGTCGGCACCGACCCGGAGGGCTTCCGGCAAAGGGAAGCCACGGAGATAGCGCTGGTTCTCCCGCGCCGCCTGCATCGCCGCCGCCTGGGCGGAATCGCGCACCCATAGCGCCACTTCGTGGTGGCGGGAAAGCGTGATGGCAAGCGCGGTGCCCCAGGCACCGGCGCCGAGGATGGAAATTTTCATAGCGGCAGGTCGGTTCGCCCGACGACCAAAGGAAGTCCCTGCGGGACGCGGCGGCCGATGTCGGGCTGAAGCCCGACCTACAGCCCCCAGACCTGATTCACGCGCACAAACCCGGACTGTCCGTCGCGGTGGCGCACCCTGGCCCAGCCCGGCGGGCCGGCCTCGACCAGTTCCAGCACGACATCCTTGTCCGCCTCGAAGACCAGGGGTGCGCCGGCGTCGGCCTGGCTTCGCACTTCCGCGCTGCGGGCGGTGACGATCAGCATGCGCTTGTCGGCCAGGGTGCGCTTTTCGATCCAGGCGATATCGCCGGCCGCATCGCGCACCTTGAGCCAGCCTTCCAGGCTCACCACCACCTCCACCGGCGTGCCGCGGGCGACGAGGAAAATGGGCTTTGCCTTCTGCGAGGGCGCGTCATACATCACGCTGCCGGCTTCGGCGACGGAGCGGAATTCCAGCGCCCACGCCGGGGCCGCGGCCAGGAGCGCCGCGATCCAACCCAGACCGGCGAGGCGTGCCGAGGCGTGCATGGGCTTACTGAATCGGGACCTCGGTGGGCTGCTGCGCGTGCTGCTGGCGCTGCTGGTAAATCGTCTCGAAATTCACCGGCGCCAGGATCACCGGCGGGAAGCCGGCGCGATTGATCGTGTCGGAAATGGTTTCGCGCACGTAGGGAAAGAGAATGTTCGGGCAGGCGATGGCGAGCACCGCCTCGATTTCATCGGCCGGGACGTTGCGGATCTGGAAGATGCCGGCCTGCGCCGCCTCGACCAGGAACATGGTCTTCTCGCCCAGCCTGGCCGTCACGGTCACGGTCAGCGCCACCTCGAACACGCCGTCATCCAGCCCCCCGGCCTCGGAATGCAGGCCCACCTCGACTTGCGGCGGCTCGCGCTCGAGGAAGATCTGCGGTGCGCCGGGAATCTCGAGAGACAGGTCCTTGACGTAAATCTTCTCGATGCTGAATACGGGCTGAGCGGGTTCTGACATGATGAGTGGCCGGTGAAAAAATCGGTTGGGAAAACTTCTACTCGCCGCGCAGGAGCGGCTCCAGCTTGCCGGCGCGGTCCAGGGCATAGAGCTCTTCGCAGCCGCCGACGTGGGTGTCGCCTATGTAGATCTGCGGCACGGTGCGACGGCCGGTCTTTTCCATCATCTCGGCGCGGCGCTGCGGCTCCAGGTCCACCCTGACCTTTTCGATCTCGGCGACCCCCTTGCGGTTCAACAGCTGCTCGGCGCGTACGCAGTAGGGACAAACTGCCGTGGAATACATGATCACCTTTGCGCCCATGGCTACTTTTTCGTGACCGGCAGCCCGGCCTGGTCCCAGGCGGAGATGCCGCCAGTCAGGTTGAAAACCCTGGCGAAGCCGTGCTTGCGCAGGGTGCCGCAGGCCGAGCCCGAGCGGTTGCCGCTGGCGCAATTGACGATAACGGCCCGTTCCCTGAATTTGTCCAGCTCGGAGACGCGCTTCTCCAGCGCCGCCAGCGGGATGTGGCGGGAGTTGGGAATGTGCCCCTGGGCGAACTCGGCGGCCTCGCGCACGTCGATGACGATGGCGTCCTCGCGGTTGATCATCAATGTCGCCTGCATGGGCGACACGCCCTGCCCGCCGCTGCGGCCCGAGATGACCTGCCAAAGCAGCATGCCCCCGCTGACGACGGCAAGGCCGATCCACATCAGATTGTTCTGAACGAATTCCAAGTAGGCTGACTCCGTTATTTCTTGCTATGCGGCACGCCGCAGAAGATTTCGCGCATGAGCACGATGAGCTGCAGGGTGCGCTGGTCGCCGACGCGGTAATAGACGCGGTTGGCGTCCTTGCGCGTGAGCAGCACCCCCTTGTCGCGCAGGATGGCGAGGTGCTGCGAGATGTTGCTCTGGGAGGTGCCGACGGCATCGACGATTTCCTGCACGCAGGCTTCCTGGTCGCCGATGACACAAAGGATCTTCAGGCGCAGGGGATGAGAAATCGCCTTCAGGGCGCGCGCGGCGGCTTCGATGTGCTCCTGCTTGTCGATCAGGTCGAGAATGACGTTTCCTGCGTTTTCCACTTGAGGTCCGATCCAATGCCACGGCTAATATTATAAAATACTTCCTTGCCGCACGCTTGCCGGCAAATTCTCCTCCGAAAAGCCCGTCCACCCGAAAATCATGAAAAAAATCGTACTGTTGCGCCACGGCGAGTCCGCCTGGAACAAGGAAAACCGCTTCACCGGATGGACCGATGTCGATCTCACCGACAAGGGCCGCGCCGAGGCCAGGCTGGCTGGCCGGCTGCTGCGCGAGGCCGGGTTCGCCTTCGACATCGCTTACACCTCGGTGCTCAGGCGCGCCATCCGCACCTTATGGTCGGTGCTCGATGAGCTCGACCGCATGTGGATCCCGGTCGAGCACTCCTGGCGCCTGAACGAGCGCCACTACGGCGCCCTGCAAGGCCTGAACAAGGCCGAGACGGCGGCCAGGTTCGGCGACGAACAGGTGCTGGTCTGGCGCCGCTCCTACGACGTCCCACCGCCCGCGCTGGAAGAGGGCGACCCGCGCCTGGCGCTGGACGACCCGCGCTACGCCGGCCTGGATCGCAAGGCGTTCCCCCGCACCGAGTGCCTCAAGGACACGGTGGCGCGCTTCCTGCCCTACTGGCACGGCAGCATCGCCCCCGCCGTGAAGAGCGGCAGGAGCGTCGTCATCGCCGCCCATGGCAACAGCCTGCGCGCCCTCATCAAATACCTGGACAACATCTCCGACCAGGACATCGTCGGCCTGAACATCCCCACCGGCGTCCCGCTCGTCTATGAACTGGGCGATGACCTCAAGCCCCTGAGGCACTATTATCTGGGCGATGAAAAGGCCATCCAGGAGGCCATGCAGGCCGTTGCCAATCAAGGCAAGTCCAAAGCCTGACTTGACGGCCTGCCCTCAATGGCGCCGCGCCCTGCTGGCCGCGGTGCTTTTTTTGGCGGCGGTTTCGGCGCTCGCCGCGCCTGTCGCTTCCAAGCGCTCCGAACTGAAGTATCTGCAAGGCCGCATCCAGGCCTTGCAGAAGGAAGTCGGCCAGGCCGAGGAATCGCGCGCCGACGCCGCCGAGGAACTGCGCGAGACCGAGCGGGCCATCTCGGAGGCCAACCGCAAGCTGCGCGACCTGGCGGGCGAGCGAGGCGAGGTGCATGCCTCGCTGGATGCCCTCAACGGCCAGTCGCAGCGGCTGGAGGGGCGCATCGTCGGCCAGCAATCGCAGCTTGCCAGGCTGCTCTACCGCCAGTATCGCTCGGGCGAGTCCGATGCGCTCCGGCACCTGCTCTCCGGCAACGACCCCAACCAGTTCTCCCGCGATGCCCATTATCTGGCCCTGCTCTCGCGCGCCAAGGCCGACCTGATCCGCGGCCTGGGCGAGACGCTGCGAGAGAAGCAGCGGCTGGCGGATCTTGCCCGCGCCAAAAACGCCGAACTGGCCGAAATCGAAAAGCGGCAGCAGGGCGAGCGTGCCGACCTGGTCGGCCAGCAGAAGAAGCGCCAGGCGGTTCTGGCGCGCCTGGCGGACAGGATCAAGGCGCAGCGGCGCGAGATCGGCAAGCTCAAGCGCGACGAGCACCGCTTGTCGAAGCTGATCGAGGGGCTGGGCCGGATCGTCGCCAAGCCCAGGCGCCCGGATCGTCCGCAAGCGCAGGCTCCTGCACTGAGGAATGAGCGGACGCCGGACGCTTCCGCATCGGGGGACGCCTTCGCCCGCCTCAAGGGCCGGCTGCGCCTGCCGGCGCGCGGGGAACTCGCCAACCGCTTCGGCACTCCACGCAATGAGGGCGGCACCCTCTGGAAGGGTTTGTTCATCCGCGCCCCGGGCGGCGAAGAGGTAAGGGCCATCGCAGAGGGCCGTGTCGTTTTCGCCGACTGGCTGAGGGGCTTCGGCAACCTCATCATCCTGGACCATGGCGACGGCTACCTCTCCGTCTATGGCAACAACGAATCGCTGTTCAAGGAGATCGGCCAGCCGGCGAAGGGCGGCGAGGCCATCGCCACCATCGGCAACAGCGGCGGCAATCCTGAAACGGGTTTATACTTTGAACTAAGACATATAGGTCAGCCGCTCGACCCCCTCAAGTGGGTGAGCCTGAAGTAGAGCGGCACTTCCCCCAACGGAGTCATTCATCAATGCGCAACAAACTGCAACAAGCCGGCCTGGTCCTCTTCGGGCTGATCGCCGGCATTTTCATCAGCCTCAACTTCTCGGCCAGCGCCCAAAAGGAAGCCGGCGGGCCGCTGCCGGTCGAGGAACTGCGCACTTTCGCCGACGTCTTCAATGCAATCAAGCTGGGCTACGTCGAGCCGGTCGAGGACAAGAAGCTCATCACCCAGGCCGTATCCGGCATGCTCACCGGGCTGGATCCGCATTCCCAGTATCTCGACGCCGACGCCTTCAAGGACCTGCAGGTGAACACCCAGGGCGAGTTCGGCGGACTGGGCATCGAGGTCGGCATGGAGGACGGCTTCGTCAAGGTCATCTCCCCCATCGAGGACACCCCGGCCTACCGCGCCGGCATCAAGGCCGGCGACCTCATCGTCAAGCTGGACGACACCCCCGTGAAGGGCATGTCGCTCAGCGACGCGGTGAAGCGCATGCGCGGCAAGCCCAAGACCCAGATCACGCTCACCATCGCACGCAAGGGCGAAACCAGGCCCATCGTCGTCACCCTCACGCGCGAAGTCATCAAGGTGCAAAGCGTCAAATCCAAGGCGGTTGAACCGGGCTACGCCTATGTGCGCCTGACCCAGTTCCAGGAAGAAACCGCCGCGAAGCTGGTCGAGCACCTCAACAAACTCTACAAGCAGGGCCCGGTGAAAGGTCTTGTGCTCGATCTGCGCAACGATCCAGGCGGCCTGCTGCACGGGGCGGTCGGCGTATCGGCCGCCTTTCTGCCGCCCAAGGCACTGGTGGTATCCACCGACGGCCGCACCGAGGATGCCAAGCGCAAGTACATCGCCAGCACCGAGGACTACCTGCGCGGGACCCGCACCGACTTTCTCAAGGATCTGCCCGCCGGCGTGAAGAACGTGCCGATGGTGGTGCTGGTCAACGCCGGTTCCGCCTCCGCCTCGGAAAT
>PNJM01000140.1 GCA_013821865.1 Rhodocyclaceae bacterium | reverse complement strand
CCGCCCGGTCTTGCGTACCGACGCATAGACCGTCTCCTGGTCCCACGGCGACAGCGTGCGCAGGTCAATCACCTCGACACTCGGGCCGCCGGCGTCGGCCGCCTGATTGGCGGCCGCGAGGGCGCGCTGCACCGTGGCGGAGTCGCCACGATGGCTGGCGTAGACGGCCATGAGATAGGCAGCCCGGGGCTCCCGCGGCACTTCGCCCTGGAGCTGGTCGATGTCCTTCGCCGCGTCGTCCAGCCGCCCCGCCTCCAGCAGCAGCGATGCGCGGGCCACCCGCGCATCGAAAAGATCCGGAGCCATGGCAAGGGCTTTGCCGTAGCCGTCCAGCGCGGCTTGCACATCACCCGAAGCGTGGGCGACCGAGGCCTTGATGTTCCAGGTGCGGGCGTCGCCCGGCGCCACGGCAATCGCCTGTTCCGCCAGGGCGGCAGCCCTCATCCGGTCGCCCTGCTGCAAAGCGGAAGTGGCGTCCGCCAGAAGCAGCGGCAGAAAGCGGGGGTCGATAGCCCGCGCTTCGTCGAAGGATTTTACGGCGGCCCTGAAATTCGCCAGTTCTGACTGGGCATTTCCCCTGACGACCAGGAGTTCCAGCTTTGCCCGCGGCGGCAGCCCGGCCGCGCTCATGCGCTCAAGAAGCTGCTCGTACTTGCCCTGGTCGAAATAGGCCTGTGCAAGATGGGCCGCCACCTCGGAGCGATCAACGCCAAGCTGCAGGGCCTGGTTGAAGGCTGCCTCGGCGGCGGCAGCTTCGCCATTCTTCAGCAGCGCCCTGCCCAGAAGCACGTGGGCCGCCAGCATTTTGCTGTCCTGCTTCAGGATATTCTTGAGCTGGACGATGGCTCCTGCGTAATCCTTGCGGTCGAAGCGGGCCTGGGCGTCTTCGTAGAATTGGGCTGCCTTGACCTCCACCGCCACCCCGTATGCGGGCGGGGGTGCCACAGAGGCGGCCGCCCCAAACGCCAGCAACAGCACACGGGCGGCACGAGCGAGTCCGATGTCCTTCATGGGAGTCCCTTATGGTCATGCCGAAGGGATGCGAAGTATAGCCCGGCGCCAGGCGCGCCAGCGTGAAATATGCCTCATCCGGAAGCGGCGACGGCACGGCTTGGACAATGTTCGCCGTGCAGTACTAGAATGATCGGCGGGTAGCAAACAATCAGAAAGAATCGGAACCGCCCATCCCACCAGGAGGAGGTCATGGCACGCATTTTCCGTTTGGCGCTGGCCCTCGCCGCAGGTGCTTTCATTGCGGCCCCAGCGCTCGCCCAGGAATTCGCCGGCACGCTGAAGAAGATCAGGGACACCGGTTCCATCTCGCTTGGCCATCGCGAATCCTCGATCCCGTTCTCGTACTACGACGACAAGCAGCAGGTGGTTGGGTATTCGCATGAGCTGTTGCTGAAGGTGGTGGATGCCGTCAAGGCCGAACTGAAGCTGGGCAGCCTGCAGACCAGGCTGGTGCCGGTGACCTCGCAGAACCGCATCCCCCTGGTGCAGAACGGCACGGTCGATATCGAATGCGGCTCGACCACAAACAACACCGAGCGCCAGAAACAGGTGGCCTTCTCCAACACCTTCTTCATCATAGGCACCAGGCTGATGACCCGGAAGGACTCCGGCGTGAAGGACTTTCCCGATCTCGCCGGCAAGAACGTGGTGACCACTGCCGGAACCACGTCCGAGCGCCTTATCCGCAAGATGAACGAAGGCAAGAAGATGAACATGAACATCATCAGCGCCAAGGATCACGGCGAATCCTTCCTTACGCTGGAAACCGGCCGCGCGGTGGCGTTCATGATGGACGATGCGCTGCTCTACGGCGAACTGGCCAAGGCCAAAAAGCCCGGCGACTGGATTGTCACCGGCACGCCGCAGTCGTACGAAGCCTATGGCTGCATGATGCGGAAGGATGACGCGTCGTTCAAGAAGATCGTCGACTCGACCATCGCCAGGCTGCAGACCTCCGGCGAAATGGACAAGGTCTACAAGAAGTGGTTCATGTCGCCCGTCCCGCCCAAGGGGCTGAATCTCAACTTCCCGATGAGCGACGACATGGTCAAGCTGCACAAGAACCCGAACGACAAGGCGTACGAGTAAGCGTCCTCGAATGCGGCAAGGGAAAACGGAAGGTCGAGCGCCTTCCGTTTTCTGTTCGGCAGTTCTTCCGGGCCTCCTGTCATGAGTTACAACTGGAACTGGGGTATTTTCGTCAGCACGACGCCTACCGGCGATACCACCTACCTGGGGTGGATGCTGTCGGGATTGCAGACGACGATCGCCCTTTCCCTCAGCGCCTGGATCATCGCGCTGGCCATCGGCTCGATCATGGGAGTGCTGCGCACCGTACCCAGCCGCTGGCTTTCCGGCATTGCCGCGGTATACGTCGAGGCATTCCGCAATATCCCGCTCCTGGTGCAGCTGTTCATCTGGTATTTCGTTCTGCCGGAACTGCTGCCGGCGGCTTTGGGCAACAGCTTCAAGCAGATGAACCCGACGGCGCAGCAGTTTCTCTCTTCCATGGTATGCCTGGGCTTCTTCACCGGCGCCCGGGTGTGCGAGCAGGTGCGCGCCGGCATCAACTCGCTGCCGCCCGGCCAGAAGAACGCCGGCCTTGCGCTCGGCTTCACCCTGCCGCAGACCTATCGCCACGTGCTGGTGCCGATGGCTTTCCGCCTCATCGTTCCGCCGCTCACTTCCGAGTTCCTGAACATCTTCAAGAATTCTGCCGTATGCTCGACCATCGGCCTGCTCGAGCTGGCCGCGCAGGGCCGGCAGCTCGTCGACTACACGGCCCAGCCCTACGAGTCGTTCATCGCCGTGACCGTCATGTACGTCGGCATCAACGTCATCGTCATGACTCTCATGCGGAAGGTGGAGCGGCGCTCCCGCGTGCCGGGCTACATCGGAGGCAAGTGATGAACCCCCACACTCACATTCGTTCGCTGCCCCCCGAGGGGGCGCATGCCTCCCTCGGGGCGGCCCAGCGGAAAGCATGACGATGCACGACTTCGACTGGTCCTCGATTCCCGGCGCGCTGCCCTTCCTCTGGGACGGGATGAAAATCTCGCTGGAGATCACGGCGCTCGCCATTGTCGCCGGCATCGTCTGGGGCACGCTGCTGGCATTGATGCGCCTGTCCCGTTTCCGGGCGCTGTCCTGGTTCGCCGCCGGCTACGTGAACCTGTTCCGCTCGGTGCCGCTGGTGATGGTGCTGCTCTGGTTCTTCCTCATCGTACCGCAACTGCTGGAGATCCTGCTCGGCCTGGCGCCCGGCACCGACGCCCGGCTCCCATCAGCCATGGTCGGCTTCGCCCTGTTCGAGTCGGCCTACTATTCCGAGATCATCCGCGCCGGCATCCAGAGCGTACCCAAGGGGCAGATCGCCGCTGCCCATGCTCTGGGCATGAGCTATGGCCAGGCCATGCGCCTGGTCGTGCTGCCGCAAGCCTTCCGCAACATGGTTCCGCTGCTGCTGACCCAGGCCATCATCCTGTTCCAGGACACGTCGCTGGTTTACGTCAGCGCCCTCGCCGACTTCTTCGGCGCCGCCTACAAGGTGGGCGACCGCGACGGGCGCCTGGTCGAACTGCTGCTCTTCGCCGGCGCCGTGTACTTCGTCCTGTGCTACTCCGCCTCCCTGCTGGCCAGGCGGTATCAAAAGAGGGCGGGAGCATGATTTCGATCCGCAACGTATCCAAGTCGTACGGCAGCTTCCGGGTACTCGCCGACTGCTCGACGGAAGTCGCCAGGAGCGAGGTGGTGGTGGTCTGCGGCCCGTCCGGCTCGGGCAAGTCCACCCTGATCAAATGCGTGAACGGCCTGGAACCCTTCCAGCGGGGCGAGATCGTGGTGAACGGCATTTCCGTCGGCGATCCGAAGACGGACCTGCCCGGATTGCGCTCGCACGTCGGCATGGTGTTCCAGAATTTCGAGCTGTTCCCCCACATGACCATCACCGAGAACCTGACCATCGCCCAGGTCGAGGTGCTCGGCCGCAGCAGGGAAGAGGCAACGGAAAGGGGGATGGGGCTGCTCGACCGCGTCGGTCTCAAGGCGCATGCCGGCAAGCACCCGGGGCAGCTCTCCGGCGGCCAGCAGCAGCGCGTCGCCATCGCCCGGGCGCTGGCCATGGACCCGATCTGCATGCTCTTCGACGAACCGACCTCGGCACTCGACCCGGAGATGATCAACGAAGTGCTCGACGTCATGGTCGAACTGGCGCAGGAAGGCATGACCATGATGGTGGTGACGCACGAGATGGGCTTTGCCCGCAAGGTGGCACACCGCGTCATCTTCATGGATCACGGTAGAATCGTCGAGGACGCAAAGAAGGAGGACTTCTTCGGCACGCCGCGCTCGGAGCGGGCGCAGCAGTTCCTCTCCAAGATACTCCACCACTGAAAGACGAGTCATGGCCACGCAAAACGAAACCCGCAACATGGCGCTGTTCTGCGACTTCGAAAACGTCGCCCTGGGCGTGCAGGAAGCGAAATACGCCCAGTTCGACATCAGGAAGGTGCTGGAGCGCCTGCTGCTCAAGGGCAGCATCGTCGTCAAGAAGGCCTACTGCGACTGGGCCCGCTACAAGGACTTCAAGGCGCCGATGCACGAGGCCGCCTTCGAGCTGATCGAAATCCCGCACGTGCGCCAGTCGGGCAAGAACTCGGCCGACATCCGCATGGTGGTGGACGCCCTCGACCTGTGCTACA
This sequence comes from Rhodocyclaceae bacterium, assembly GCA_013821865.1. Taxonomy (GTDB): domain Bacteria; phylum Pseudomonadota; class Gammaproteobacteria; order Burkholderiales; family Rhodocyclaceae; genus Desulfobacillus. Next base: position 2,365 of record PNJM01000140.1, on the reverse strand, counting down.
CGAAATTGCACGTCGACACCTTCGTCATCATCAGCGGCGATTCCGACTTCTCGCCGCTGGTGTCCAAGCTGCGCGAGAACAACAAGCTGGTAATCGGCGTCGGCGTGAAGAAGTCGACTTCGGATCTCCTCATGGCCAACTGCGACGAATTCATCTACTACGACGACCTGGTGCGCGAGGAGGAAACCAAGAAGCGCACCGCGAAGAAACGCCCGGTCAAGGCCGCGGCCGCGAAAGGCGCGCCGAAGAAGGAGGACAAGGAACCGAGCGAGGAGGAAGACCGCAAGCAGGAAGCGCTCGATCTCACTCTGGAAACCATCGAGGCCCTCGTCGCCGAGCGCGGCGCCGGCGAGCAGATCTGGGGCTCCATGGTCAAGCAGGCCCTGAAGCGCCGCAAGCCAGGCTTCACCGAGTCCTACTACGGCTTCAAGTCATTCAGCGAACTGCTGGAGGAAGCGCAGTCACGACGCCTGCTGGAACTGCAGCGCGACGAGAAGTCGGGGGGCTATATCCTGCGCATCCCCTCAGCCTGATGTCGGCTTCAGCATCGCCGTGTTGCGGAGACTGACTTTTCCCGAAGGGGAGATGTCGCCGTCGGAAACAAACGCGTACGCAACTGCGGAACTTTATCGTGAAATCGATCAGCCAGGCGCTATTCTGGGAGATGGCCAACTGGCGGGAGAACTCCAGCGAGGAGATGCCCGTTCTTGGCCTGGGTGCCTTGTTCTTCGGCATCGCTTATCTCCTTGGAAAATCAAGCAATGCCAGTTTGCTACCCCCACGGGCTTACTGGCTGAGCCTCATTGGTAATCAGGAATCAAGATGAGTGTTTCCAGGGATTGATGACTTCCAGGCCCGGATACGCGAAATCGCGCACATTGCGCGTAACCAGGGCCAGATCATGATGCAGAGCAGTGGCCACCAAGAGGCTGTCGATTGCGGGCACGGGACGTGCCGACCTGCGCCACCAGTCGTCCCCAGCGATCCGCCACCTGGATATCGACCGTCAATACCCGCTCGCCGAAAAATGCCGGCAAATCGATTTCGAGCCAATCGACGAGACGCGATTTCCGCTTGCCCGGCGGCAGGTTCTCGATGCCCTTGCGAATCTCACCGAGGCTCAACACGCTCAAATGCAGTCTGCCGACGGGCCGCTCGGCGAACCACTCGACCACCGCCGCGTTCGGTGACCTGCGGCTGAGTTCGGAGAGGATATTGGTGTCGATGAGGTAGCTCAAAGCTTCGGCCCGCGCCGGGTCGGGCTCCTGTCGCGCTCGAATTCGATGTCGTCGGCGCCGTACAGCGGCGAACGCCGCATGAATTCGACCAGCGAGCCGGCCGGTTGGGTCATTTTCCGGTATTCATTTGCCGCAACGACGACCACCACATCGCGGCCGTGCCGGGTCACCATTTGCGGCCCGTCTTCCAGGGCGCGGTCCACGATCTCGCTGAAATGGTTCTTGGCATCCTGCAACGTCCATGTCTTGCCCATGACAAACTCCTGGTTTGTGGCGCCCGCCGGCGCAAACATCAAGCGGCAGCGGACTCTAACGGATCATGCCGATGCACGACTATTTCTCTCCCGCCTCACCCAGCACCGCCCGAATCAACTCCCCCGAAAGCCGGAATTCCTTTTCCAGCAGTTGCTCGAACACCGGCCTGACCGCCGGTATGAGGCGGCGCCGCTTCGCCGCCAATATGATTCCAGCCGTGCCGGTGACAGCGAAGCCCAGCTCCCGCGCCACGGCGCGGCCGGCTTTCTCGTCCATGAGGATCAAACAGGGTCGGCGCAGATGGATGGCCGCGCGCAGCGTGCTGGCTTCTCCCTCGTCGAGTTCGGCGAAGGCGGGCTCCGCCCACTGCTCCTGAATGATCTTGAGCCAGCCGCGCCGTATGGCAGCGGCGATTTCCCGTGCGCCCGGCCGGTCGCTGCCCGGCACGACTTCCCCCTGCACGGTGGCGGTCAGCGTCACCTTGCCGAACAGGGCATGCGTCCAGGCAAGGCCACCGACGATACCCAGCGCAATGAGAGGGCTGGCGTCGGCGAGGACGATCGAGGCAGGACGCTTCACGCCGTGCGGGCGAGCCAGGCGTCGAGATCCTTCATGTCTTCCCGCAGCGAGGCGGCGTTGCCCTTGATGGCGGGGATGCCCAGGCGGGAGACATGCCGCATGAAGTCGGCCAGCGCCATGCCGGCGAGGCGGGCGGCATGGCCGAGCGAGAGGCTGTCGTCCTTGAAGAGAGATACCGCCAGCGCAGTGCGCACGCCGGGCTGGTCGAGCAGCTTTTCGTCGTCCAGATGCACCAGCACGGCTTCGGGGTGATGGCGGCTGGTGACCACCACCACGTCCTCCTGCGCCATCTT
>PNJM01000139.1 GCA_013821865.1 Rhodocyclaceae bacterium | reverse complement strand
GTCATGCAGTACGAGCGCGGCCGCACCCTGCAGGAGCACATCCAGAAGCACAAGGGCGAGATCCGCGAGAGCTTCATCCGCGGCGTGTTCGCACGGCTCCTGAACGGGCTGCGCGAGGTGCACACGCACAAGCTGCTGCACCTGGACATCAAGCCCTCGAACATCTACCTGCGCAACGACGGCACGCCGGTGCTGCTCGATTTCGGCGCGGCGCGCCAGACGCTGTCCGCCGACACGCCGCTCCTGAAGCCGATGTACACGCCCGGCTTCGCCGCGCCTGAGCAATACAACAACACGCGGCGCGAACTGCTCGGGCCATGGACCGACATCTACTCGGTCGGCGCCAGCATGTATGCCTGCATGGCCGGCGCGGCGCCCCAGGCCGCCGACGCACGCATCGAGAAGGACCTGCTGGCTCCGGCGGTAAGGCGCTGGCCGGGCAAGTATTCGCAGCAGCTGCTCGAAACCGTCGACTGGTGCATGCGGCTCAACTATCTCGAACGCCCGCAGAGCGTGTTCGCCCTGCAGAAGGCGCTGGCCGACAGGCATCGGCGCATTCCGCGCAAGACGTGGTTCGGCAGCCTGCGTGCCCGCGTGCGCGACCTGATAACGACAAAATGAAGTTCACCATCTATCAGGAAAGCCGGCCGGGCAAGCGGCCGAGCAACCAGGACCGCATCGCCTACTGTTATTCGCGCGACGCCCTTTTCATGGTTGTCGCCGACGGCATGGGCGGGCATCTGCACGGCGAAGTCGCGGCGCAGATCGCCGTGCAATACATCACCGAGGCTTTCCAGCGCGAATCGCACCCCGCCAATCTGGCCGATCCCTTCCTCTTCCTCTCCGGCGCGATCTCCAACGCGCACCATGCCATCCTCGACTATGCCGCCGACCGCTTCCTGCCGGAGGCGCCGCGCACCACCTGCGTCGCCTGCATCGTGCAGGACTCGATCGCCTACTGGGCGCACGCCGGCGACTCCCGCCTGTATGTCATCCGCGGCGGGCGCATCCTGGCCCAGACGCGCGACCACTCGCGCGTGCAGCGCATGCTCGAGGACGGCCTCATCAGCGCCGAGGAAGCCGTCAACCACCCGGCGCGCAACCGCATCTTCAGCTGTCTCGGCGGCGGCCACATGCCGCAGATCGACTATTCCAGGAAGACGCCCCTGATGACCGGCGACATGGTCGTGCTGTGCACCGACGGCGTCTGGGGGCCGCTCTCCAACGAACTGATCACCGGTGCCTTGAGCGAAGGCAACGTCATGCAGGCGGTGCCGGCGCTGCTGAACCAGGCCGAAAGCAGGGGCGGCGCCAATGCCGACAATCTCTCCATGATCGCCATGCGCTGGGAGGAGAACTACACCGAGGACACCCTCGGCAGCGTGTCGACCAAGACCATGCCGGTCGATTCCTTCACCACCCAGATGGAGGAGTTCGCCAAGGCGCGCAAGGGCGCGCAGCCCCTGCCCAATCTCTCCGACGACGAGATCGAGCAGGCCATCCAGGAAATCAACGCGGCCATACGGAAGTTTTCGAAGTGAGGAGAGAGGCGTGAGGAGTGAGGAAAAGGCCAGGCCGAGCGGCCGCAGGGCCGATGAGCTGCGCCGGGTGACGATCACCCGCAACTACACGCGGCATGCCGAAGGCTCGGTGCTGGTCGAGTTCGGCGACACCAAGGTGCTGTGTACCGCCAGCGTCGAGGAGGGGGTGCCCGGCTTCCTGCGCGGCATGGGACAGGGCTGGCTGACGGCCGAATACGGCATGCTGCCTCGCTCGACCCACACGCGCACCCAGCGCGAGGCGGCCAAGGGCAAGCAGAGCGGGCGCACATTGGAGATCCAGCGCCTGATCGGCCGCGCCCTGCGCGCCGTGACCGACCTCGATGCGCTGGGCGAGCGCACCGTGCAGATCGACTGCGACGTGCTGCAGGCCGACGGCGGCACGCGCACCGCCTCCATCACCGGCGCCTGCGTCGCGGCGCACGACGCCTTCTCGAAGCTGGTCGCCGACAAGGCGATCGCCCGCAACCCGCTCAGGGAGCTGGTCGCCGCGGTATCGGTCGGCGTCTACGACGGCACGCCGGTGCTCGATCTCGACTACCCCGAGGATTCGGCCTGCGACACCGACATGAACGTGGTGATGACGGCTTCCGGCGGCTTCGTCGAGGTGCAGGGCACGGCGGAAGGCACGCCATTCACGCGCGCCGAACTCGATACGCTGCTGGGGCTGGCCGGGCACGGCATCGCGCAGCTGGTGGCGGCGCAGAAGGCTGCTTTGGAAAAATGATGTTCACTAAACTCGTCCTCGCCTCCAACAACCCCGGCAAGCTGCGCGAGTTCGCCGCGCTGTTCGCGCCCTACCACATCGAAGTGCTGCCGCAATCGGCCTTCGATGTGCCGGAAGCCGAGGAGCCGCATGTCACCTTCGTCGAGAATGCGCTGGCCAAGGCGCGGCATACTTCGCGCCTGACCGGCCTGCCGGCCATGGCCGACGATTCCGGCCTCTGCGTCGAGGCGCTCGGCGGCGCGCCGGGCGTCTACTCGGCGCGCTATGCCGGCGAGCCGAAATCGGACGAGCGCAACAACGACAAGCTGCTTGCCGATCTCGCCGACGAAACCGACCGGCGCGCCCATTACTGCTGCGTGCTGGTGCTGGTGCGCCACCCCGACGATCCGCAGCCGGTCATCGCCGAGGGAGAGTGGCACGGCGAGATCCTGCGCGAGCGGCGCGGCGCCGGCGGCTTCGGCTACGACCCGCTGTTCTTCGTGCCGTCCCTGAACTGCTCGTCGGCGGAGCTGGCGCCGGAGGTGAAGAACGCCATCAGCCACCGGTATCTCGCCTTCCGGCGTCTCGCCGAAAGGCTCGAACAGTTGCGAGTTTAGAGTTTCGGGTTTCGAGTTGATAACTGCGTTGCCCGCCCAACCCGAAACTCGAAACTAAGCCCTATGGCTTCCCGCACCATCCCCATCACCCCCGCCATTCAGCGCCGTTCCGGCGATTTCCCGCGCCTGACGGCGCTGCCGCCCCTCTCGCTCTACGTGCATTTCCCCTGGTGCGTGAAGAAGTGCCCCTACTGCGACTTCAATTCGCACGAGGCGCGCGGCGGGATACCCGAAGCGGACTACGTCGCCGCGCTGATCGCCGACCTGGAGCAGTCGCTGCCGGCGATCTGGGGCCGCCCCGTCGTCAGCGTGTTCATCGGCGGCGGCACGCCCAGCCTGCTCTCGCCGAAGTCGGTGGATGCGCTGCTCTCGGCCTTCCGCGCCCGGCTGCCGCTGCTGCCGGAAGCGGAAATCACGCTGGAGGCCAACCCCGGCACCGTCGATGCGGAGCGCTTCGCCGGCTACCGGGCCGCCGGGGTGAACCGCCTCTCGCTCGGCGTGCAGAGCTTCAACCCGCGCCACCTCGCCGCCCTCGGCCGCATCCACGACGAGCGGGAAGCGCATCGCGCGGTCGATGCCGCCCTGCGGCATTTCGACAACATCAATCTCGACATGATGTACGCGCTGCCCGAGCAGACGCCGGAGGAGGCGCATGCCGACATCCGCGCCGCGGCCGCTTTCGGCACGCCGCACCTGTCGGCCTATCACCTCACGCTGGAACCGAGCACCCCGTTCTTCCACAAGCCGCCGCAGCTGCCCGGGCCGGACCTCGCCGCCGACATGCAGGACATGGTCGAGGAAACCCTGGCGTATCACGGCTACGGCCATTACGAGGTCTCGGCCTTCACCCGGCCGGGCATGGAATGCCGCCACAACCTCAACTACTGGCAGTTCGGCGACTATCTCGGCATCGGCGCCGGGGCGCACGGCAAGATTTCCCTGCCGCACCGCATCGTGCGCGAGATGCGCCACCGCCATCCGCAGGCCTATATGCAAGGCGTGGCAGCAGGCAACCCGGTGCAGGAAACACGCCAAGTGTCGCCGGAAGAATTGCCCTTCGAGTTCATGATGAACGCACTGCGGCTGGTGGAAGGTTTCCCCGTGCGCCTGTTTCAGGAGCGTACGGGGCTGCCATTGGATGTGGTGCATCCGAAGCTGGCAGAAGCCGGAAGGCGCGGCCTGCTCGCAATGGCGGCGGAACGGATCTCGCCGACCGGGCACGGCCGGCGCTTCCTCAACGATCTTCTGGAAATGTTCCTGGCGGAGCAGGCCTAGCCCTGCAATATCCCCTCGCTGCGGGCAAGCCAGTCCTCGACGATCTGCCTGCCTGCGGCGTCATTGCCGGCAAGCTCCTGCCAGCGGCGGCGCACCTCGTGCATGATCTCGACGAGCTGCCAGCGGGATTCCCGCGCCATCAGGCGCAATTCGGCCAGGGCGATGGCATCGTCCTCGATCCCGGCGGTGAGCGCCGCCAGTTCGTCGGGATGAAACCCCGTTTCGAGCAGCGCGCGCTCCAGTTCGGTGACGCGGCGATTGACGAATTCGATGAGCGGCGCCCCGGCCAGGCTGGGCGTGTCGACCCTGCATTTGCGGTAGGCGCCGTCCCAGCAGCGGAAAGCCTCGGCCAACTGGTCGAGCTGGGCCACCACCGCCTCGGCCGAAACCGCTTCCTGGCTGCCCGTGTCCGCCGACTGGCCGCCGCGCAGCAGCACGACGAGATGATCGATCAGTTGCCGGTTGAGCTTGCGCTGGTTCATCTTGAGCACCACCGCCAGGCGCGAGGCGCCATGCGTCTGCCAGCTCTGCTCGAACAGCGTGGTCACCACCTCGGCCAGCATGAGGATCTGGCCGTTGAAGCTGATCTCGTCGCCCTTCAGCCCGCGCGGATAGCCGCTGCCGTCGAGGCGCTCGTGATGCTCGAAGACCGGCGTGCTCACTTCCGGGTGATATTGCGGATACTTCTGCAGGATGAGGTAGGCCGTCACCGGATGGGCGTACAGGTGACGCCGCTCCTCGTCCGGCAGCAGGCGGCCGGGGCGCAGCAGCTCGGGATCGATGTGCAGGGTGCCAAGGTCGTGGAACATGGCGGCCGCGGCAATGGTCGACAGCTCGTGATCGGGCAGCCGGCTCTTGATGCCAAGGTATAGCGAGATGAGCGCCATCTGCACGCTGTGCCCGAATATTTCCGGCCGCTGCTCCCGCGCCACCGTCAGCTTGAAGGCCAGCGGCGGCAGCAGCAGCATGGCGTAGAAGGCGCGCAGCAGACGCTCGACGCCGGGCAGGGCGGCGCGGATGAGCTGGAAGTGCGGCTCGGTATCGAGCACCTGCCTGGCACGGTCGCGCAGTTCGGCCTGGGTGACGCCGCCCTCGACCGTCAGGCATTGTTCCAGATTGGGAACCAGCTTGTGCTGCACCAGTCGGTCGCGCAGCGCCGAATTGACGCGCACCCCCTTCTCCACCAGTTTGATGTTGTTCCGGGCGAAGATCGCCTGGCTGGTAACAACCTCGTGCGTGTCCCCCAGCGCGGTGACGCTGCGGACGTAATGTTCGTCATAGTGTTCAGTCACGCCGCGCGCCTGCGAAATACGATGTCCCACACGCCATGGCCGAGCCTGAGGCCGCGCGTCTCGAACTTGGTCTGCGGGCGGTAATCGGGACGCGAAGCAAAGCCGTCCGCCGTATTCTCCAGCTGCGGCTCGGCCGAGAGTACTTCCAGCATCTGCCCGGCGTATTCCTGCCAGTCGGTGGCCAGGTGCGCATAGCCGCCCGGTCTGAGCCGGCTTGCCAGCAGGGCGACGAGCGGCGGCTGTATCAGGCGGCGCTTGTGGTGGCGCTTCTTCGGCCAGGGGTCGGGGAAAAAGATATGTGCGCCATCGAGCGATCCCGGCGCGATCATGTCGCGCAGGACTTCCACCGCATCGTGCTGGATGAGGCGCAGGTTGGCGATGCCCTTTTCCTCGATCAGCTTGAGCAGGCTGCCGACGCCGGGCGTATGCACCTCGATGCCGAGATAGTCGGCTTCCGGGTGGGCGGCCGCAATGGCGGCGGTCGTCTCGCCCATGCCGAAGCCGATTTCAAGGATCCTGGGCGCCTGCCGGCCAAAAACCTGAACCAGATCGAGCGGCTGCGGCGAGTACGGGATGCCGAAACGCGGCAGCAGCTGCTCGTACGACCGCGCCTGGGCATTGGAAACACGCCCCTGGCGCAGGACGAAGCTGCGGATCGGTCGCGGGTTGTTCCGCGGGGAATTCCTCTGGCGATCTTCCGGCATGGCGGGGCAGTGGTGGGGGGCTGGGGGCCGCCAAGACTCAAGTTCGGGGGACCTTCGTCCGATAAATCAGGGACGAAGTTTAGCGGTGTGCCCGGAAAAGGACAAGAATGCTGCAGTGCAGCACACCAAGGGACAATTGAACGCATGGCTCCTCCTCCGCCGCTCGCCTCACGCATAGCGCTTGCCTGCGCCGGGCTGGTATTCCTGCTGGCGTCGGCCATCCTTGCCGGCTGGGCGCTCGATCATGAAGAGCTGAAGCACGCCTTCATGCCCGGCGTGGCCGCAATGCCGGATACGGCGCTTGGCCTGCTTCTGGGGGCAATCGCCGTCGCAGCACGCATCCCGCGGGGACTCCCCCAAGTCGCCGCCGGATCCGGCCGCTGGGCAAAACGCGTTTCGCTCGCGGCAACGCTCGGACTGATCCTGATCGGCGCCATGCAAGGCCTGGAAATCGCCGCCGCGTTCATTCGGGGCGCCGAAGTGTTCTACTTCGGCATCCTGCCGGAACCGCCCTATCAACTGCCGCCCTCGCCACAAGCCGGCCTTGCCCTGCTGCTGACCGGCCTCGCCCTGCTGTTGGCCCGAAGCCGCTGGGGCTATGTGGGCCATGCCGCAGAATGGGTCGCCTTTCTGATCTTTCTGGTCGGCCTGATCGGAATCTCGGCCTACGCCTTCGGCGCCGCCGAGATACTCCACATGCGCGGTTTCGCCGCAGTACCGGCGGCAGCGCTGATCGGCAGCCTCGCTCTCGGCACGGCGATCCCCCTGGCGATCTACGACCGGCGCGGACTGGTCGGCCTGCTCTCGGCGAAAAACGGCGGCAGCGTAATGCTGCGCAAAATGCTGCCTGCCGCTCTCGCCGTGACGTTCTGCTTCGGCTGGATATTCGTCGGCGGCGTGAACCGGGGCTGGTTCAGTGCGGCGGCC
>PNJM01000138.1 GCA_013821865.1 Rhodocyclaceae bacterium | reverse complement strand
CGGATTACCCCTCGGAAATCCGCGCTCCTTCCGGCACGCTGTTCGGCGTTTCCGGCTACCAGATCCAGTATTCCTCGCGCCCGGTGTTCACCTCGGGCGATGCGCCCGACGTGCTGGTGGCAATGAACCCGGCGGCGCTGAAGACCAACCTCGGCGACGTCAAGCACGGCGGCATCATCATCGCCAACACCGGGGCGTTCAGCGAGAACAACCTCGCCAAGGCCGCCTATGCGAGCAATCCGCTCGAGGATGGCAGCCTGGACGGCTACCGCGTGTTCAAGATGGACATATCGGCACTCACGGCCCACGCCCTGCGCGACTCCGGGCTGTCGAAGAAGGAAGTGGGCCGCTGCAAGAACTATTACGCGCTCGGCATCATGCTGTGCCTCTACAGCCGGCCGCTGGACAAGGAAATTTCCGACATCACGGCGAAATTCGCCAAGAACCCGAAAATCGCCGAGGCCAACATCATCGCCCTGCGCGCCGGCTACGCCTATGCCGACGCCGCCGAACTGTTCGCCACGACTTACCAGGTGCGCGAAGCGGAGGCCAGCCCGGGCAAATACCGCAGCATCACGGGCAACCATGCTGCGGCGCTCGGCTTCGTCGCCGCCTCGGAGCTGTCCGGCGTCCAGCTGTTCCTCGGTTCCTATCCGATCACGCCGGCCACCGACATCCTGCACGAGCTGTCCGCGCTGAAGCATTTCAACGTCACCACTTTCCAGGCCGAGGACGAGATCGCCGGCATCTGCTCGGCGATCGGCGCGGCCTACGGCGGTTCGCTCGGGCTGACGACAACGTCCGGCCCCGGCATGGCGCTGAAGACCGAGGCGCTGGGGCTGGCGGTCATGCTCGAACTGCCGCTGGTGGTCGTGAACGTGCAGCGCGGCGGACCTTCGACCGGCCTGCCGACCAAGATCGAGCAGTCCGACCTGCTGCAGGCGGTATATGGCCGCAACGGAGAATGCCCGGTGCCGGTGGTCGCCGCCAATTCACCCGCCGACTGCTTCGACTGCGCCATCGAGGCGGTCCGCATCGCCGTCAAGTTCATGACGCCGGTGATTCTGCTCTCCGACGGCGGCATAGGGAACGCGGCCGAGCCCTGGCTCATTCCGGACGTGGCCGGCCTGCCGAAGCTGGGAGTGAAATACCGCACTGATCCCGCGGATTTTCAGGCCTATGCGCGCGACGAGAACCTGGCGCGGGCCTGGGTGCGGCCCGGCACGCCGGGCATGGAGCACCGCATCGGCGGCCTCGAGAAGGATTTCCTCACCGGCGACATTTCGCACGATCCGATGAACCATCAGCGCATGGTCGAGGTGCGCGCGGCCAAGGTCGCCGGCATCGCCGGGGAGATTCCCGCGCTGAAGGTGGAAGGGCCGGCATCCGGCGACCTGCTCGTCGTCGGCTGGGGCAGCACCTACGGCTCCATCGCCCAAGCCAGGGAGCAGGCGGCGGCCGAAGGAAAATCCGTGGCCCACGTGCATCTGCGCCACCTCAATCCGTTCCCCGCGGACCTCGGGGAGATACTGAAGCGCTACAAGACCATCCTGGTGCCGGAGCTCAATCTCGGACAGCTCTCCAGGTTGTTGCGCGAACGCTACCTGCGCGAGGTCGTGCCCCTGAACAAGGTGCAGGGCAAGCCGTTCAAGGTGAGTGAACTCTACGACCGCATCATGGAACTGTGCCGAGGAGATAATATGGCCCCCACGCTCACTTCGTTCGCTGCCCCCACAGGGGGCGCTACCTCCCTCGGGGCGGCCCTTCGGGAGGCGCCATGAGCAACCTGTCCACGGCCTCGCTGCTGACCAAGAAGGATTTCGAGTCCAACCAGGATGTGCGCTGGTGTCCGGGCTGCGGCGACTACGCCGTGCTGTCCCAGATCCAGAAGCTGCTGCCCACGCTGGGCATACCGCGGGAGAATTTCGCCTTCATCTCCGGCATTGGCTGCTCGAGCCGTTTTCCGTACTACATGGAAACCTACGGCATGCACAGCATCCACGGCCGCGCGCCGGCCATTGCCAGCGGCCTCAAGCTGGCGCGGCCCGAGCTGTCGGTGTGGGTGGTGACAGGCGACGGCGATGCGCTGGCCATCGGCGGCAACCACTTCATCCACGCCATGCGCCGCAACGTGGACCTCAAGATCATCCTGCTCAACAACCGCATTTACGGCCTGACCAAGGGCCAGTATTCGCCGACCTCGGAGATGGGCAAGAAGACCAAGACCACGCCGATGGGCAGCATCGACCGGCCGTTCAGCCCGGTGGCGATGGCGCTCGGCGCCGGCGCCACCTTCGTCGCCCGCACGGTGGATACGGAACTGGCGCACATGGGCCAGGTGCTCGCCCGCGCGGCGCAGCACAAGGGCACGGCCTTCGTCGAGGTTTTCCAGAACTGCATCGTCTTCAACGACGGCGCCTACGACGCCATCACAGACAAGGGCACCCGCGCCGACGCGCGCGTCCTGCTCGAGCACGGCAAGCCGCTGGTGTTCGGCAAGGAGCGCGACAAGGGCATCCGCCTGCGCGGCCTCGAACCGGAAGTGGTGGCGCTGGGCGAGGGCGGCGCGAACGAAGCCGAACTGGTTGTGCATGACGAGAAGGCCGCCCACAGCGGACTGGCGTTCTTTCTCTCCCAATTCGATGCGCCGAATCTGCCGGTGCCGCTCGGCGTGTTCCGGGCGGTCGAAGCGCCGGCCTACGACGAACTGAACACCCGGCTCGCGGCCGATGCGCGCGCCGCGAAAGGCCGGGGCGATCTTGCCAGGCTGCTCAACGGCGGCGAGACGTGGACGATTGAGTAACCATGCAAGGAAGATGAAATGGCATTGCTGATCAACGAAGACTGCATCAACTGCGACGTGTGCGAGCCGGAGTGCCCGAACAACGCCATCTCGCAGGGCGAGGAGATCTACGTCATCGACCCGGCCAAATGCACCGAGTGCGTCGGGCATTTCGAGGAATCGCAGTGCGTCGCGGTGTGCCCGGTGGATTGCATCGTCGTCGACCCGAACAACACCGAGAGTCAGGAGCAGCTGCACGACAAGTTCCTCAAACTGACCGCCACGCCCGCCTAGCAGTACCCCCTCTCCCCCGAAATCGGGGGAGAGGGCCGCGGCGAGGTGCAGGCGGCGCGCGCTGCTGCCGCCGCCGGCGTGCCGTTCTGCCTCAGCACCGTCTCCATCTGCTGGGCGTGGAGCGGATCGGGCAGATCGGGGAAGGGGCGCCGGACAGGTAGGCTCGGGAAAAGTCTGTGTGGGACGGCTGTGGCAGGAGTTTCAGCGCCAATTCTCTACTCTCAGGCTTTCGATCCTCTCGAATTCACCCACGTTTGAAGTGACTACGGTCAGGCCCCGCGCCAAGGCAGTGCCGGCAATCATGATGTCGTAGGCGCCGATGGGCCGCCCACGCTTCTGCAGGACCGCTCGGATTGCGCCGGCTGCTTTGGCATCGGCATCCTCGAATGGCAGGACGGCGATGCTGGAGAGGAAGGCATCGAGCACCGGCGCCAGCTTTTCCGCGCGGGCGGGATGCAGTTGCAACCCGTATTCGATCTCCATCCGCGTCACGGTGGAAATGGCGATCGACTGCGGCGGCGTGGCCTTGAGTCGCGCCAGCACGCCGGCCTGACCCTTGACGAAATCGCTGACCGTGCAGGTGTCGAGCAGCCAGATCATGCGAGGGGATCGGCCGGCGGTGGCTTGAGGCGGTCGCGCCCGGACTCGAACGGCGGCAGGTCGGGCATGCCCTTGAACGCCATCACTTCCTCGGGCCAGGACGGCTTGCCCCGCCGCGCGAGCCATTCCTGCAGCGCGCGGCGGATGATCGCGTTGCGGCTTTCGCCGGCTTCCTCGGCGACCTTGGCAAGTTGCCGGCCGGTCTGGTCATCGATGTAGATGTTGAAGTGCATCTGAAACCCCATATAACATACGCGTATGTTATATATCCGCCGGATTCATTGCAAGAGGGGAAAGCGGACCCCGGTTGATGAAGATCAACCGATACAAATAATCTGGAATGTTCTATAGAATCTGTATCTGATATAGTTGCCGCTCTGCTACGCGGCCACCATAACAGCATCCATCGCCGCATTCCACGACGTGATTCACCAGGGAGGACGGTAACGTGAGCAATTCATCAATGACGCGGGCCGGGGAGCTGTTCCGCCAGGCGGCGGGGGAGGGGCGCGGCAGCCTGGATGCGGGCGAGCTGAAGGCGCTGCTCGACACCCTCGGCCTCGGCTTCGACGCTGCGGCCCCGGCCGGGGCGGTGGAGGTCCGCATCAGCCTGAACAGCACGCGCGAGTTCGGCATGGTCATAAGCGCCGGGCTGGGCGGGCTGGAGGCGGAGCTGGATGAGGACAACTTCCGGCGCGACCGCGCTTCCGTGTATGCCGCCGCGGCGCTGACCGACGCCGAGGATTTCCTGCGGCTCTTCCAGCGCACCCTGGCCTGGCAGAAGCTCGCCGCCGTGGCGCGGCGCGAGGGCAGGCCGGCGACCGAGGGCGCGCTGAAGGACTGCTTCGCCCGTCTGCTTGAGCTGGCGAACGCCTTCGCGCCGGGCAAGCCGGATGCGCCCTTCGTGCTGCAGGCGCTGGAGCTGAATCCGGTGCTGGCCGGCGAGCGCGTCACGGTGCGCGCCGCGGAGTGCACTTTCGGCGCGCCGCAGCCCGGCCGCCTGCCGCGCCCGATCGGCAAGATCGACAAGCTGATCCATCCGAAGCGCATCGGCATCATCGGCGTCTCGGGCAGCGGCATGAACTTCGGCCGCATCATCCTGCGCAACCTGATGGGCAGCGGCTATCCGAAGGAGCAGTTGCTGATCCTCAAGCCGGGCGAGGCGGAGATCGACGGCGTGAAGTGCGTCGAGGGCCTCAAGGCGCTGGACGGCAAGCTGGACATGCTCATCGTCGCGGTGGCGGCCAGCGCGGTGTACGAACTGGTCGACGAGATCATCGAATCCGATGCGGTGGACGCGGTGATGCTGATCCCCGGCAGCCTGGGCGAGACGAAGAAGAGCCGCGAGCCGGCCGCCGCCTTGGCGGCGCGCATCAACGCCGCCCACGGCAAGCCCGGCGGCGGGCCGATCTTCCTCGGCGCCAACTGCCTCGGCGTGGTGTCGCACCCGGGCGCCTACGATTCCTGGTTCATCCCGCTCGAGCGCCTGCCGAAGCCGCAGAAGAAGCCGCTGCGCAACTCGGTGATGCTCTCCCAGAGCGGCGCCTTCATGATCACGCGGCTGTCGCAGAACCCCTGGCTCGACCCGGCCTACATGCTGGCGCTGGGCAACCAGACCGACCTCACCCACGGCGACATGCTGGGCTACTTCGCCGCGCTGCCGGGGATCGAGACGCTCGGCATCTACATCGAGGGCTTCAAGGACCTCGACGGCTTGCAGTTTGCCAAGGCGGTGAGGAAGGCCGTGCTCAACGGCAAACAGATCGTCGTCTACAAGTCCGGCCGCACGGCGCCGGGGCAGGGCGGCGTGATGGGCCACACCGCCTCCATCGCCGGCGGGCTGACGCTGTTCGAATCGGTGGTGCGCCAGGCGGGCGCGATCGTCGCCGAGGATCTCAACGCCTTCGACGATTTGTTCTACATCGCGGGGGCATTGCACCACAAGAGGATCGGCGGCAGGCGCCTTGGCGCCATCAGCGGCGCCGGCTTCGAGGCCGTCGGCATGGCCGATAGCATCGAGACCGACGGCTTCGCTCTGGAGATGGGTGCGCTCGAGGAGAGCACGGTCGGGAAAATCGAGGAAATCCTCGTTGCCAAGAAGCTCGACCAGCTGGTCGAGGTGCGCAATCCGCTCGACATCAACCCGGGCGCCGACGACGAGGCCCACCTGCAGATCACCGAGGCCTTCCTGCAGGACCCGAACATCGACGCGGTGGTGGTCGGCCTCGACCCGACGGCGCCCTCGGTGCGCGCGCTGGTGGAGAGCAAGCTGCGCCCCGGCCACGACATCGGCGACCCGAAGAGCACGGTGCACCTGATGCCGCCCATCGTCGAGCGCAACGACAAGCCGATCATCGGCATCGTGGACGGCGGCACGCTCTACGACGCCATGGCGGCCGGCCTGATGGACCGCGGCGTCTGCGTCTTCCGCAACTGCGCGCGCGGGACGAAGGCGCTGGTGCGCTATGTCAAGGCGCGGCAGTACGCCGACTACCTGAAACACCGCCGTCCCGGCGGGACTAATGACTTTTAAGAGGAAACAACCATGAGCGACACGCTGAAGCCCGGCCTCACCGCCACCCGCCGCATCGAGATCGACGCCAACCGTACCATCAGCTTCATGGGCGACGACTGCCGCGTCTATTCGACGCCGAACCTGCTCTACGACGTCGAGATGGCCTGCCGCGACCTGCTGCTCGCTCATATCGAGCCGGGCAAGGATTCCGTCGGTACCCGCGTCGAGATCGACCATGTCGGCGCCACGCTGATGGGCATGTGGGTGGAAATCACGGTGACGCTGAAGGAAGTCAACGGCGGCGCGGTGTCCTTCGACTTCACCGCGCGCGACGCGGTCGAGGCGGTGGCGCGCGGCAAGCACAACCGCCACATCGTCGGCGTCGAGAAGACCGCGCAGCGGCTGAAGGCCAAGCTGGCCAAGGCGAGCGGCGGTTAAAGCCGGCCTTTCCTCTCTCTCTGCCCCTCTCCCCGAAAGCGGGGCGAAGGGATGGCCCCCCGGCGCGCATCCCCTGCGGGTTTGACCCATGCCAAGCACGAGGATTGCAATCCGCCAAAAAAATGATACAAAATAGCCAATAAATGGTTCATAATATGAATCAACAAGCGGATCGTCCTGCCGCTCGGCGCGAGCCCGGGAAAACGCGATACTGCCAGTAGCGGCAGGCGATTACGGCGACAGGGCAGGGCGCCAAGGAGGAGTCCATGAAGAGCATTTCTGGCGGCATGGTTTCAGATAAACGTATCACGACGGCCTGGCAGGCCGCCTGAGCATGGCCATGGCCAAGTCGATCAAGAAAGTCCCGCAGTATTGCTACCAGTGCGTGGCGGGACCGGATCTGCTGACCGTCAAGGTCGAGAACGGCGTCGCCACCGAGATCGAGCCCAACTTCGCCGCGGCGGATGTCCATCCCGGCGCG
>PNJM01000137.1 GCA_013821865.1 Rhodocyclaceae bacterium | reverse complement strand
CCGGGCGGGCGCTGATGAAGACCGCGCTGTTCGAGCAGTTGCTCGCCGACCGCGGCGCCAAGAGGTCGGTGGCGGTGGTGACGCGCCTCGCCGATGGCGTTCAGGCGCTGGTGCATGAGGACGCAGTCTCGGGCGATCTGCAACTGACGCCCGACCAGCTCGCCGAGACGCGGCGGCGGCTGCTTGCCGACCGCAGCGGCGCGCTGGAGTCGGCCGAGGGTGAGCTGTTCGCGCGCTGCCATGCCACGGCACCGCGGCTGGTGGTGGTCGGCGCGGTGCATATCACCCAAGCGCTGGCGCCCATGGCGGCGATGGCGGGCTTCGAGGTCGTCGTCGTCGATCCGCGCCGCGCCTTCGCCACGTCCGAGCGCCTGCCCGGCGTGAGCGTGACGACGGAGTGGCCCGACGAGGCGCTGGCGCGCATCGGCATCGATGCGCGGACGGCCGTGGTGACGCTCTCGCACGATCCCAAGCTGGACGACCCGGCGCTGATCGCCGCGCTGCGCAGCCGGGCGTTCTACATCGGCTCGCTGGGCAGCACGCGCACGCATGCCAAGCGCGTGGCGCGACTCACCGAGGCCGGTCTGGGCGATGCGATCCATCGCATCCATGCGCCGGTCGGACTGGATCTGGGCGGACGTTCGCCGGCCGAGATTGCCGTCTCCATCCTGGCGCAAGTCATCCAGGCGCGCTATAAATGACGACCTACCCCCCATCCCCCTTCCCTCGGAAGGGGGTGACTGAAGATCGCTGCGCTCACAGTGCGTTGGCTGCGCTTCCTTGGGGCGGCCCGGCGGAGGCGCAATGATCTTCGGCGAATTCCGCTGCGAGGAGGCCGAGGGCGTGATGCTTGCCCACACGCTTGCGCTGGGAGAGCGCTCGTTCAAGAAAGGGCGGGTGCTGAGCACCGGCGATATCGCCGTGCTGAAGCAGGCAGGCATCGCGTCGGTCGCCGGCGCGCGCATGGAGGCGGACGACGTGGCGGAGAACGCCGCCGCCGCCGAGATCGCCGCGCTGCTGGTCGGCGACAACACCGAGATGCGCGCGCCCTACACCGGGCGCTGCAACCTGCATGCCGCGGCACGAGGCCTGGTGCGGGTGGACGCCGAACGCATCGATCGTCTCAACCTGCTCGACGAAGCCGTCGCCATCGGCACGCTGCCGCAGCATGCGCTGGCGCGGCGCGGGCAGGTCGTCGCCACGGTGAAGATCATCCCCTTCGCCGTGCCGCGCCGGCTGATCGAGGCCTGCCGCGAGATCGCTTCGGCCGGCCCGCTGCTCGCCGTGGCGGAACTGAAGCCGCGCCGCGCGGCGCTCATCATGAGCGAGCTGCCGGGTATGAAGGAGAACGTCTTCCGGGGCACCGTCACCGCGACGCGGAACCGTTTGGAGGCTCTCGGCAGCCGTCTTGCCCTGGTGCTGCGCTGTGCGCACGGGAAGCGCGCCGTCGAGGATATGCTGCGCCAGGCGCTGGCTTCGGGCTGCGACCTGGTGCTCATCGCCGGCGCCACGGTGACCAAGGACCGCAAGGATGTCGTGCCTGCCGCGGTGGTTGCGGCCGGCGGCGAGATCGAGCATTTCGGCATGCCGGTCGAGCCGGGCAACATGCTGCTGCTGGCGCACCACGGCAGCACGCCGGTGCTGGTGCTGCCCGGCTGCGCGCGCTCGCGCCGCACCAACGGCCTCGACTGGGTGCTGCACCGCCTGATGGCCGGACTGCCGCTGACGCGCGCGGACATCATGCGCATGGGCGTCGGCGGACTGATCCGCAGCCCGCTCGAACCGGAAGACGAAGAGGAGGGCGAGGAAGAGAGCGTGCCCGTCCTGCCGGCGGACACTCCGCGCATCGCCGCGCTCGTGCTGGCGGCCGGGACGTCTTCGCGCATGGGTGGCGACAACAAGCTGCTGGCGGAGGTGGGCGGCGTGCCCATGGTGCTGCGCGCCGTGAATGCCGCGCTGGCCTCGCGCGCCGCGTCGGTGACGGTGGTGACCGGGCACCAGGCCGAGGCGGTCGAAGCGGCGCTGGCGGGGCGCGAGCTGAACATGGTGCGCAATCCGGAGTACGCCCAGGGCCTGTCCACCTCGCTGCGCCGCGGCATCGCCGCGCTGCCGCAGGATACGGAGGCGGTGGTGGTGCTGCTCGCCGACATGCCGCGCATCACGGCCGATCACGTCGACCGCGTGATCGAGGCCTTCGATCCGGCGCAGCCGATGATCGTCGTGCCCGAGAAGGAGAGCCGGCACGGCAATCCCATCCTCTGGCCGCGCGAGTTCTTCGCGCAGATGAGCACGCTCTCGGGTGACAAGGGGGCGCGCGGCCTGCTGGAGCAGTACGCCGCCCGCGTCAGGCGTATCGCCATGGACGATGATGCCATCCTCGTCGACATCGACTCGCCCGAGGATCTCGCCGGGGCGCGCAGCGCGTGATCGAAGCCCTCTACAACCAACGCATCAAGGCGCTTGCCGAGGCCGCGCACGGCGCCGGCAAGCTCGACGCGCCCGGCAGCACGGCACTGCGCGACAGTCCGATCTGCGGCGACCGCGTGCGGATGGAAGTCGTCGTCGAGCATGGCCGCATCGCCGCCCTCGCGCATGACGTCAAGGGCTGCCTGCTCTGCCGCGCCGCCGCGGCGGCGATCGGCCTGCACGGCGCCGGCCTGACGGCGGCCGAGGCCGACGCGCTGCAGTACCACGTGGCGGCGCTGCTCTCCGGCAGCGAGCCGCCGGACGGCTGGCCCGAGCTTGCCTGCTTCGAACCCGTCCGCAACCACCGCAGCCGCCACGGCTGCGTGCTCCTTCCCTTCGAGGCGCTCGCCGCCGCGGCGCGTGGGGCCGGCTACGACAACCCGTAGTCCTCCCGTTCCCGTAGTACGTTATCCCGGGCCTCTCGGTTCGATGGCTTGAATTCCGCCGCAGGTTGGCTATGTTGAGATGACAAGCGCCTCCGGCCTATATACCGGCAGGGCGCTGGCCGGCCTGACTGGCTGGAACAAAAATCGTCACCCGCCCCAGCCCTCCGCGACCCCGATCACGTGATCCCAAGCATCTCCTTCAACTGGGCGGCGCGTGAGCGGCTCACGGGTACGGCGGTGGACGACGCGTCGGCCATGATGACGCTCACCGAATCGTCGCCGCGAACAAACTCGACGGCGAACTGGAGATTGATGATGTGGCTGCGGTGCACGCGTGGATACACTTCCGGATCGAGTCGCGCCTCAAGATCCGAAAGGGAGAGGTTCGACGTGAACCGGTCGTCCCGGGTAGTGATGATGGTGTAGTGGCCGTCACCCTCGAAGCGTATGACTTCCTCGACATCCACCAGAACAACCCGGTTCTTGCGATAGACAGGGATCTTGAACAGGCGCCGGGGCTGATCGGCCCTGGCATCGCCCCTTGCGACCGGGCGGGTAGTCAGATCCGTCATATCGTAGAAGACCATGCATGTGCCGCACAAGCCGTCGCTTCCGATCATCTTGGACACCTTGATCATCAGCACGCGGTCCGGGATGTTGATCATCATCGCCATGGGTGGCGGAGATTTGACAGGGCATTCGCCCGCACTATCCGAGCGCAACAGGAACCGCAGCTTTTCCCGGCTTTTTTCCGGATGCAGCTGGAGAACATCCAGCCCCACCAGGGTGCCACGCCCGATGCCGAATGACTGCTCGGCGGTGGGCCCGAGAATCTGCGCCGCAACGTCGTTGAAAGCAGTCACCCGATTTTCACTGTCCAGCCAAACCATGCCTGGATTGAACTGCTCGAGCTTGTGCTGAAACGTCTCTTCCCGGCGTGAAAGCGCGCCGGAAAGCGCACTTCCCTCCTCCAATGGGTTCGCTGCCATCTCTTCCTCCTGTTGGATTCCCTCGTTGTTCTTATTAGCGTTTTCTAATCTAACATAACCGCAATTCATGCGCTGATATCGCCGCTTGAGCACTCAATTCCGCAGCCCGGGAAATGGCTGTTGAATTGGTGCACCGCGTTCTGAAATCCTCCGGGTCCAGCCGGATCAACAGATTCCGGCTCACATCAAATCAAGCCTCAAGGAGGAAACAAATTCATGATACCGCGTCCATTCGAGTATCACGCGCCGCGATCGCTGCCCGATGCGCTCGCGCTCCTGTCCCAGTTCGGCGACGAAGCCAAGCTGCTGGCAGGGGGGCACAGCCTGCTGCCAATGATGAAGCTGCGTTTCGCCGAGCCGGCCCACCTGATTGACTTGGGACATATCGCGGAGCTGAAAGGCATCCGCCAGGAAGGCACTGAGATCCGCATTGGCGCCATGACCACCGAAAACGAACTGATCTGGTCGAAGCTGCTGCAGGAAAAGGTGCCCCTGCTGGTGGAAGGGGCCCGTCTGATCTCCGATCCGCAAGTGCGCTACAAGGGCACCCTCGGTGGTGACATTTCCCATGGCGATCCCGGCAACGACCACCCGGCCATCATGCTGGCGCTGGATGCCTCGTTCGTCCTGGCGGGACCAGGCGGTGAGCGCGTGGTTCCCGCCGACGGCTACTTCCTCGGTACCTACTACACCGCCCTCGAGCCGGGCGAAATCATGACCGAAATCCGCATCCCGGTCCCGGCGGCCGGCACCGGCTGGAACTACGCCAAGTTGAAGCGCAAGACTGGCGACTTCGCCACTGCCGCCGCCGCGGTGTCGCTGCGCCTGAAGGGCGGGACGGTGGCCGACGTGCGCATCGCGCTGACCAACGTCGGCCCGACAGCGCTGAAGGCACGCGAAGCCGAGGACTACCTGCGCGGCAAGGCGCCGGATGAGGCTGCCATCGCCGAGGCGGCCCGGCTCGCCATGAGCATCTGCGAGCCGGTCACCGACCTGCGCGGCGACACCGAATACAAGACCGCCATGGCCGGCGAGATGACCAGGCGCGCCTTGGGCGTCGCCTGCTCGCGCGCTGCCCGCTAGCCCCACCGACTCCGGAGACATATGGACATGAGCAAAAAACAGATGGTGTCGTTCAAGCTGAACGACAAGGAAGTTGACATGGTGGTCGAGCCGCGCGAACTGCTGATTCACACGCTGCGCGAGAAGCTCCAGCACACCGGCCCGCACATCGGATGCGAAACCTCCCACTGCGGCGCCTGCACGGTGGACATGAACGGCATGTCGGTGAAGTCGTGCACTGTCCTCACCGTGCAATGCCAGGATGCGGACGTGAAGACGATCGAAGGCTTCGCCCAGGGCGGCGAGCTGCACGCCATCCAGGAAGGCTTCATGCAGGAGCACGGCCTGCAATGCGGCTTCTGCACGCCGGGCATGATTACCCGCACCTACCGCCTGCTGCAGGAAAACCCCAACCCGACGGAGGAAGAGATCCGCTACTGGATGGCGGGCAACCTGTGCCGCTGCACGGGCTACCAGAATATCGTGAAGGCGGTGCAGTACGCGGCGAAGAAGCTGCGCGGAGAGCCGGTGCAGACCTCGCACCCGCTCATGGAAGAAGCCAAGGCCTGACGGACAGGGAGACAAGACATGGGTGCTTCAGACAAGGACAACCAGTTCGACCGCCTCTCCCAGCTGGAGGGCATGGGCTGCTCGCGCAAGCGGCGCGAGGATCCGCGCTTCATCCAGGGCAAGGGCAACTACGTGGATGACATAAAGATGCCGGGCATGCTGTTCGGCGTCATGGTGCGCAGCCCCTACGCCCACGCGCGCATCAGGAAGATCGATACCTCCCGGGCCAAGGCCCATCCCGGCGTGCATGCGGTGCTGACGGCCGAGGATCTCAAGCCGCTCAAGCTGCACTGGATGCCGACGCTCGCCGGCGACGTGCAGATGGTGCTGGCGGACGGCAAGGTCTGCTTCCAGAACCAGGAGGTCGCCTTCGTCGTCGCCGATGACCGCTATGTCGCCGCCGACGCCGCCGAACTGGTCGAGGTCGAATACGAGGAACTGCCGGCCGTAATCGATCCGTTCAAGGCGCTGCAGCCTGATGCGCCGGTGATCCGCGATGACATCAAGGACAAGAACGTGGGTGCGCATGGTCCGCGCCGCCACCACAACCATATCTTCAACTGGCAGATTGGCGACAAGGACAGGACCGCCCGCGTCTTCGAAACGGCCGAAGTCACGGTCAAGCAGGACATGCTCTACCCGCGCGTGCATCCGTGCCCCCTGGAAACCTGCGGCTGCGTCGCCTCGTTCGACAAGGTGCGCGGCGAGCTGACGGTTTACATCACCTCGCAGGCGCCGCACGTGGTGAGGACCGTCGTAGGTCTGCTGTCGAGCATTCCGGAATCGAAGATCCGCATCGTCTCGCCCGACATCGGCGGCGGCTTCGGCAACAAGGTGGGCGTGTATCCGGGCTACGTGACCTCGATCGTCGCCTCGATTGTCCTGGGCCGCCCGGTGAAATGGATCGAGTCGCGCAACGAGAATCTCACCTCCACCGCCTTTGCCCGCGACTACTGGATGACCGGCGAACTCGCCGCCGACAAGAGCGGCCGCATCAAGGGATTGCGCGTGCAGGTCACCGCCGACCACGGCGCTTTCGACGCCTGCGCCGACCCGACCAAGTGGCCGGCCGGCATGTTCCACGTCTGCACCGGCTCCTACGATATCCCGAACGCGTTTGTTTCCGTGGATGGCGTCTACACCAACAAGTTTCCCGGCGGCGTGGCCTATCGCTGCTCGTTCCGGGTAACCGAGGCGGTGTACCTGATCGAGCGCATGATCGACGTGCTGGCGCAGAAACTGGGTATCGACAAGGCGGAGATTCGCTTGCGGAATTTCGTCAGGAAGGAGCAGTTTCCCTACCAGACGCCGCTCGGACTGGAGTTCGACTCCGGCGACTACGAGACGGCCTTGAGGAAAGCCATGGGGGCTGTCGACTACGCAGGCCTGCGTACCGAGCAGGCCCGCCGCCGCGCCGATCCGAAGGACGAATGGCTGCTCGGCATCGGAGTGTGCACCTTCACCGAGATCGTCGGCGCCGGCCCGTCAAAGATGTGCGACATCCTTGGCGTGGGCATGTTCGATTCATGCGAGATCCGCGTGCATCCCGATGGCTCGGCCATCGCGCGCATGGGCACCATCACCCAGGGGCAGGGGCACCAGACCACCTACGCGCAGATCATCGCCAGCGAGGCGGGCATCCCGGCTTCCGTAATCGCGGTGGAGGAAGGCGATACGTCCACCGCACCCTACGGCCT
>PNJM01000136.1 GCA_013821865.1 Rhodocyclaceae bacterium | reverse complement strand
ATGATGTAGAAGGTGTTGCCGACGTTGGTGACCCAATCGCGCATGGCTTCGTTCAACGCATCCTTGAGCGTCTTGGAGCCGGATTCCACCGGCACCACGGTGGCGCCGAGCAGCTTCATGCGATAGACATTGGCGGCCTGGCGCTTGATGTCCTCGGAGCCCATGTACACCACGCATTCCATGCCGTAGCGCGCGGCGACGGTGGCGGTGGCGACGCCGTGCTGGCCGGCGCCGGTCTCGGCGATGACGCGCGGCTTGCCCATGCGGCGGGCGAGCATGGCCTGGCCGATGCAGTTGTTCACCTTGTGCGCGCCGGTGTGGTTGAGGTCCTCGCGCTTGAGGTAGATCTGCGCGCCGCCGAGGAGTTCGCTCCAGCGCCTGGCGTGGTAGATCGGGCTCGGGCGGCCGACATAATGCTTCAGTTCGTAGTCGAACTCGGCCTTGAAGACGGGGTCGTTCTTCGCCGCCTCGTAGGCTGCGCGCAACTCGTCGAGCGCCTCGATCAGCGTCTCGGCGACGAAAGTGCCACCGTAGGGACCGAAGTGGCCGCGCGCGTCAGGAAGATCGTACATCCCCATCTTTCACTCCAGAAATGAACGCGGCGATCTTCTGCGCGTCCTTGATTCCCTTGGCGGCTTCCACGCCGCTGCTGACATCCACCGCCCAGGGCCGCAGCCTGCGCACGGCTTCCGTCACGTTGTTCGCGTCGAGCCCGCCGGACAGGATCATGGGCAGGGAAAGCCGGGCGGGAATCAGCGACCAGTCGAAGGTTTTTCCGTTGCCGCCATAGCCCTCGGCGAAGGCATCCAGCAGCAGGCCCTGTGCTGTGGGGTAGGTGTCGGCGTATTTTACCAAATCGAGGCCCGGCCTGACTCGCGCCGCCTTGATATAGGGGCGGCCAAACTCCCGGCAATATTCCTCATTCTCGTCGCCATGGAACTGCAGCAGCTGCAACGGCACGGCCCCCAGAACGCTCCGCACGGTTTCGGCAGACTCGTTGGCGAAGAGGCCCACCAGTGTCACGAAAGGCGGCGCGGCCCGGGCGATTTCGCGCGCCTGCTCAATGCCGACGCAACGCAGGCTGGGCGGATAAAACACCAAACCGAGCGCATCGGCGCCAAGTTCCACCGCGGCACGTGCATCCTCGGGGCGGGTGATGCCGCAGATCTTGATGCGGGTGCGAGACACGTCAGGGCAGGGGAAGATCGAAAGGCGCGATGATACGGCCATTCATGGGCAACTGCCAGCGCGGCTCGTACTCGATGCCATGGAGATAAAGGCCCGCCGGCGAGAAGGTCGGCGCCGCCAGTGTGCGGTTGCGTCCTTCCAGCAGTGCTGCGATCCATTCCGGCGGGTGCTTGCCCTTGCCGACAAAGACCAGCGCACCCACCATGTTGCGCACCATGTGATGCAGGAAAGCGTTGGCGCGGAACTCGAAGACGAAGCAGTCGCCTTGTCGGGTCACTTCGGCCCGATGCAACGTCTTTACCGGCGATTTGGCCTGGCACTCGGCCGCGCGAAAAGCCGTGAAATCGTGCTCGCCGACCAGGCAGGCCGCACCCGCGCGCATCGCTTCGAGATCGAGCGGCAGATGGAACCAACCGGCCCGGCCGGCAAGCAATGCCGGGCGCACCGCGTGGTTGTGGAGGACGTAGCGATAGCTGCGCGAGACAGCGGAGAAGCGGGCGTGAAATTCCGCCGGAACTTCCCGTGCCCAGCGCACCGCCACGGTGTCAGGCAGGTGGGAGTTGACGCCGCGTACCCAGGCGTTGAGCGGCCGCTCGACCGGCGTATCGAAATGGACGACTTGCGCAGCGGCGTGCACGCCGGCATCGGTGCGTCCGGCACAGGCCGTGCGCACGACGGCCCCGGCGATCCGCCCCAGCGCGTTCTCCAATGCATCCTGCACTGTATTGCCATGCGCCTGCGATTGCCAGCCGGCGAACCTCGTACCGTCGTATTCGAGGCCGAGTGCGATTCTCACGGCCATGCCGCCATGAAAGCGCCGACGCCAAGGCAGGCCAGCACGACATAGTCGGCCGGCGCCAGCGGCGCGCTGTGCAGCATCACCGGGCCGGCATCGACGGGCGAATCGGCGCGCTCAAGCCATTCGCGCCAGTTCGCGCCGGGCGGCGCCTGCTCCGCGTAGCGCAGCACAAGCAACAGCCGGAGGGCGACGCGCCCGCGGTCGAGGCCCAGCCACGCCAAGGGCCGCAACAGCCCATAGAGGCCGGAAACCAGATCGTCGAGCGGAGTGAATTGCAGCAGGATCGCCAGCATCGCCAGAACCAGCACCAGGCGCATGAGCTGCGTGAGACCCAGCGTGACACCTTCCCGGGTCGGCCCCAGGCTGCCCAGTTCCGGCACGAGGAGAACGCCGGGCGTGGCCAGGGCGAAGAGGATGGCGATGGACAGCAGCAGCCAGCGGGTGCGCTTGAGCAGAAGGA
Source organism: Rhodocyclaceae bacterium (assembly GCA_013821865.1). Lineage (GTDB taxonomy): Bacteria > Pseudomonadota > Gammaproteobacteria > Burkholderiales > Rhodocyclaceae > Desulfobacillus. The sequence goes on along the minus strand of PNJM01000136.1, from coordinate 4,723 downwards.
AGAAACGCGCCCTGGCCAGCAGCGCGGCAGCGGGGAGGGTCATCCCGCCGATCGCAAGCAATCCGTACAGCGGCAGAAGCTGCGTTGAGGCGACCGTAGCGCCCCAGAGGACGAGGCGTACGGTCGGATGCAGCATGAGGGAAAACACGAGAGGAAAACGGGGGGCGGCAAGCCCCCCGTTCGGATCAGCCCAGCTTGGCGAGCATGCCGCGCGCCTTGTCCTGCTGCTCGGCATCGCCTTCCTTGACGACTTCAGCAAGAAGTTCGCGCGCACCTTCCTTGTCGCCCATCTCTTCGTAGGCCTTGGCCAATTCGAGCTTTGTCGACACTTCGTCGCCACCGACCGTGGCAGCCGCCGGCTGGCCCAGATCGAGGTTGATTGCGCCAAGATCAATGCTCGGAGCGGGTTGGGCAGCCGGCCGGGCCGGTGCTCCGCCGAGATTGAAGTCGAAGTCGAGCGCATTGCCGCCGGCAATCGTCTTCTCCAGATCGATGACTTGCGCCGCCGGCGCAGACGCCGCCTCGCCCTGTCCAAGATCAAGATCGAAGTGCAGGGCCTCGGCAGCCCCCGGCGCAGGGGGTGGAGCAGGCTCTTCGTCCAGCTTGAGATCGATCTCCAGGTCGGCCGTTTCCGCCGCCTTGGACACATTGACGAGCATCGTTGCCTCGGCATCATGGCCGGCCGGTTTGTCGGCAGCGGGCTGGAAGTCGAGACCCAGATCGAAATCCAGACCGGCCGCGCTTTCCACGGCCTTTGCCGCAGCCGCGGGCTTCACCTCGACCGCAGGCGCACCCAGGCCCAGGTCGAAATCGAGTGCGGCAGGCACCTCCGGCGTCGCCACTGCAGCAGCCTCCATCGCCTCCTTGTCGAGGATGACCGTGGCCATGCCTTTCTCTACCGCACCGGAAATCTGGCTCAGTTCGCCAGGCATGGTCCATGTATCGCGCAGCTGTTTCTCGCCCGCCGGGACGATGATCGTCGTGTCGGTGGAAAAGGCTTGCCGGGCCTCGGCCGACGCGCCGCCGCCATAAAGCGGGTTGGCGGGATCGAGCTTCAGGCCCATCGCTGCGGCCTTCTCCCAGTCAGCACCGACGCCACCGGTCTGGGCGTAAAGGTCGCTGGCGAGCGTCTCGAACTGCTTGTTGTTCTTGCGTGCGGCGTAAATCTCCAGCAGCTTGACATGGATTGCCGTGCGCGTCGGATCGGTCTTCAGCGCATCGAGCAGGATTTCCTCGGCCTGCGCGTCGCGGCCATAGGCCATGTACACATCAGCCTCCGCCACAGGATCGACGCCTTCGTCGGCGTCAATGGCGCTGATCGAAGCCTGGCTGAAATCCGTTGCCATCGAACTGCCCGTCGTATCCACACTCTGGCCGCCGGTCGCACCGAACACCGAGTTGGTGGACAGGTTGGCAGTGGTCGTCGGCGCTGCCTCGCTGCCTTCTTCGAGCTTGCGCTTCTGGCGCTGGCGGTAGGCGATCAAGCCGAGGAGGCCGAGCACAAGCGCGCCGCCGCCGAGCACGGCCGGGTTTTCCATCAGTTCATCGATGAAATCCGGCTCGGGCGGTGGAGGCGGCACGGGCTTCTTCGGCGCAGGCTTGGGTGCCTCTGCCGGTTTGGCCGCTTCAGCGGGTTTTTCACCCGCAGGCGACTGCGCCGGTACGGCTACGGTTTCCGCGGGCTTGGCCGGCTCGGCAGGTTTTTCCGGAGCCTTCTCCGCAGGCTTTTCAGCTTCAATCTGAGCAGGCTTGACAGCCTCGGCCGGCTTGGGCTCTTCCGGCACCTTTGGCGGCGCGACGGGAGCGGCCGGAACTGCCACTTCCGGCTTCTTCGCCTCCGGCGCAACGGCAGGCTTGGCTGCCGCCTGCTTCTGCAATTCGGCCAGGCTCTGGCTCTTCATCTCGACGAGCTTTTTCAGCTCATCGACGTTCTTCTCCAGTTCAGCCTGCCGCGACTGTGCTTCCTTGAGCGCCTTGTCCTTGGCGACGAGATCCTCCTCCAGAGCGGCAATCTTGCCCTGCGCCGCGCGCGCCTCCTTGCCCGCTTCGGCCTTGGATACTTTCAGCTCGTCTTTCTTCTCTGTGGGCACCGGGGCCTTTTCCTCGACCTTCGGCGCAATCTTGCCGGCTGCCGCCTGCTTGGCCGCTTCCTCCTTCGGCGCCTCCGTCCCCGCCGCAACCGCGGCGAGTTTCTGGCGATAGGCATTGAAATCGGCGGTTTGTGCAGCGATGACGCGCCTGGCATCGGTCTGGCCCACCGAGGCCGCGGCTTCGGCATCGGGGATATTGAGTATCTTCCCGGCCTTGAGCCGGTTCATGTTGTTGCCGATGAAGGCGTCCTTGTTGCTGCGGAAGATGGCGACCAGCATCTGATCGAGATTGATGCCTTCCGGCCTGGTTTCGGCTGCGATCTTGCGCAAGTTGTCGCCGCGCTTCACCTCGCGTGTTCCCGCCTCGCCGGCAGGTGCTTTCTCAGCTTTCGCTTCCGCAGGCTTCCTGGCCAGAAGTTTTTCATCGACGGGCGCGATGGCGCGCGGCTCAGGCTGTTTCGGCGCGGGTGCGGCTTGCGCCACAGCCGGCAGCGGACTTGGCCGTCGGCGCCGTTACCTGGGGCGCCGGTTTCGGCGCCAGCACGTCCGGTGCCGGATCGAGCAGGAAAGTGTATTCGCGCACCAGCCGGCCCGAAGCCCAGTTCAGCTCGATCAGAAGGTCGAGGAAAGGTTCGTTAACCGGGCGGTCGCTGCTCATGCGGATGACCGACGTCCCGCTCGGACGCTTGTCGATGGAAAGCTTGACTCCGGCCAGGGCGGGCACAAATTCGATGCCGGCCTGCTTGAAGGCATCATGCGAAGCCAGGCGCGCCGTTATCGTATTGAGTTCCTCGCGCGATGCCGTCAGTTCGACCTCTGCGCGCAGAGGCTGCCCCAAGGCAGACAGGACGGTGATCTTGCCCAGTCCTGCGGCATCTGCGCCCATCGGCAGAATCGCCAAGGCAGTTGCCAGCACGGATGCTTGAAGCGAAAGCTTTCGGAGTCGTTTATGCACCGCGTCACCCTCGCGGAAAAACATTCGGAACAAATAACATAACATCATGAGCTTAGCTATGCAAGCTAAACTTCCTCCTTACACATTGTGGCTCAAGCCGGCGATTTATCAACCGGAATTTTCTGGCGAGAACGCCCCTGACGTTCCCGCCATGGTTCAACTTGTTGTTTTGAAAAGGCCTGGGCTGAGCAAACCCGCGGCCATCGCACCGCCCTGCTCAGTTATCGAGCAGTATGCGCAACATGCGGCGCAGCGGTTCCGCCGCACCCCAGAGAAGCTGATCGCCGACTGTGAAGGCAGCCAGGTAGTCGCCACCCATCGACAGCTTGCGCAGGCGTCCCACCGGAACCGACAGCGTGCCGGTTACCGCGGCCGGCGTCAATTCGCGCACGGTAACATCCCGCTGGTTCGGGATCACTTTCGCCCACTCGTTGGCCGCGGCAAGCATGCCCTCGATCTCGCCAAGCGGAACATCCTTTTTCAGCTTGATGGTCAGCGCCTGGCTATGGCATCGCATGGCACCGATGCGCACGCAGATGCCGTCCACCGGAACCGGGCTGGCTTCGCGGCCGAGAATCTTGTTGCACTCGGCCTGGCCCTTCCATTCCTCGCGGCTTTGCCCGTTGCCGAGGTCCTTGTCGATCCACGGAATCAGGCTGCCGGCCAGCGGCACGCCGAAGTTCGAGGTCGGGAACTTGTCGTCGCGCAGGATACCCGCCACCTCGCGGTCGATGTCGAGGATGGCCGAGGCCGGATCGTCGAGCAGCGACTTGGCCACGCGGTGCGCCTCGCCCATCTGGGCAATCAGTTCGCGCATGTTCTGCGCGCCGGCGCCGGAGGCGGCCTGGTAGGTCATGGCGGACATCCACTCGATCATGTCGTGCCGGAACAGGCCGCCCAGTGCCATCAGCATCAGGCTGACCGTGCAGTTGCCGCCGATCCAGTTCCTGCCGCCCTTGGCGAGCGCGTCCTTGATGAGGTTCAGGTTGACCGGATCGAGGATGATGACCGCATCGTCCTTCATGCGCAGCGAGGAGGCCGCGTCGATCCAGTGGCCGTTCCAGCCGGCGGCACGCAGCCTGGGGAAGATCTCGGTCGTATAGTCGCCGCCCTGGCAGGAGATGATGGCGTCCATCGCCTTCAACTCGTCGATGTTCTTCGCGTCCTTCAGCGCCGGCACGTCGCGGCCGATCGCCGGCCCCTTGCCGCCGACCCGGGACGTCGTGAAGAACACCGGCTCGATCAGGTCGAAATCGCGCTCCTCCAGCATGCGCTGCATCAGCACCGAGCCGACCATGCCGCGCCAGCCAACCAAACCCACTCGCTTCATTGCATTGCCCCTGATTGCCAGATTCCGTTACAGCGCCGCGATCACCGCGTCGCCCATTTCCTTCGTGCCGATCTTCCTCATGCCTGTTTCGTAAATGTCGCCCGTGCGATAACCGCCTGCAAGCACTTTCTTCACCGCACCCTCGATGCGCCCCGCGGCATCCTCGAGATCGAAGGTGTAGCGCAGCATCATCGCCGCCGACAGGATGGTCGCCAGCGGGTTGGCCACGCCCTTGCCGGCGATGTCGGGCGCCGAACCATGGCAGGGCTCGTACAGGCCCTTGCCCTTCTCGTCGAGCGAGGCCGAGGGCAGCATGCCGATCGAGCCGGTGAGCATGGAGGCCTCGTC
>PNJM01000135.1 GCA_013821865.1 Rhodocyclaceae bacterium | reverse complement strand
GCGCGCATCCATGGCGAGCACGGCCGCGACGTGAACGATCTCGATGGCTCGAACCGAAAATACCGCTTGATGCGCCGGCTCTACCGGCCCTTTGTGAACAAGTACATTGCCCTCTCGCGCGACCTGGAGGCCTACCTGCGCGACGGGGTCGGCGTGGCACCCTCGCGCATCGCGCAGATCTACAACGGCGTCGATACGGCGCGGTTCCGCCCTGCGGCAGGCGGCCGTGAGCCGATCGCCGGCGGCCCGTTCAACGACCCGGAATGCTGGATCGTCGGCACGGTCGGCCGCATGCAGGCCGTCAAGCATCAGACAAGCCTGGCGCGGGCTTTCATCATCGCCTGCCGCGCCGATCCGGAAGCGGCGCGGCGCCTGCGCCTCGTCATGGTCGGCGACGGCCCGCTGCGCGCCGAGGCCGCGGCGCTCCTGGAAGAGGCCGGCCTCCTCGCCCGCAGTGCCTGGCTGCCGGGTGGGCGCGCCGACATTGATGCCGTCATGCGCGGGCTGGACTGCTTCGTCCTGCCGTCGCTGGCGGAAGGCATCTCCAACACCATTCTGGAAGCCATGGCCTCCGGGCTGCCGGTGGTGGCCACCGACGTGGGCGGAAACGGCGAGCTGATCGAGCAGGGGAGCACCGGCTGCCTCGTGCCGGCGGACGATCCGCAGGCGCTTGCCGGGGCGATCCTCGGCTATTTCCGCGCGCCGGCGCGCGCGCGCCGGCACGGCGCGGCCGGTCGCCTTCTGGCGGAGCGGCGCTTCAGCCTCGATGCCATGGTGGCGCGTTACCTCGGCGTGTACGATCAACTGCTCGGCATCGACAATGGAATCGCGCAGCCTCCGAACGAGTCATACCCTCGCCCCGCCTGCGGGGAGAGGGCCGGGGAATAAGCATGTGCGGCATCACCGGCGCTTTTGATACCCGCGGGAGAAAGGAAATCTCCCGCGAGACCGTCGAGCGCATGAACCGGAGCCAGTTTCACCGCGGCCCCGACGAAGGCGGCACGCATTTCGAGCCGGGCGTGGGCCTCGGCCACCGGCGGCTGTCGATCATCGATCTGTCCACCGGCCAGCAGCCGCTCTTCAACGAAGACGGCAGCGTGGTCGTCGTCTTCAACGGCGAGATCTACAATTTCCGGGAACTCGTGCCGGAGCTGGAAGCGCTAGGGCATCGCTTCCACACGCGCAGCGACACCGAAGTGATCGTGCACGCCTGGGAGGCCTGGGGCGGGGAATGCGTCAAGCGCTTCCGCGGCATGTTCGCTTTCGCCCTGTGGGACCGCAACCGCGAGACGCTCTTCCTCGCCCGCGACCGGCTCGGCGTCAAGCCGCTCTTCTATGCGCTGCTGCCCGACGGCATGTTCATTTTCGGCTCCGAGCTGAAAGCCTTGCTGGCGCATGGCGGGATGCGGCGCGACATCGATCCCTGCGCGGTGGAGGAGTACTTCGCGCTGGGCTATGTCGCCGAGCCGCGCAGCATTTTCCGGCAGGCGAAGAAACTGCCGCCGGCCCACACCCTGACCCTGCGCCGCGGCCAGCCGCCGGGCGAGCCCCGCGAGTACTGGGACGTCCGCTTCACCCTGGACAATCCGATCAGCCATCAGGATGCCTGCGACGAACTGAGGGCCCGCCTGGAAGAGTCGGTTCGCCTGCGCATGATTTCGGAGGTGCCGCTGGGCGCCTTCCTCTCCGGCGGGGTCGATTCCAGCGCCGTCGTGGCGATGATGGCCGGGGTGTCCGGCGAGCCGGTGAATACCTGCTCCATCGCCTTCGCCGATCCGGCTTTCAACGAGTCCGGGTTCGCGAAAATGGTGGCCGACCGCTATCGGACGCATCACTACGTCGACCAGGTGGAAAGCGACGACTTCGACCTCATCGACACCCTGGCCCGGCTCTACGACGAACCCTATGCCGACAGTTCGGCCATCCCCACCTACCGCGTCTGCCAGCTGGCACGCCGGCACGTTACCGTGGCGCTTTCGGGCGACGGCGGCGACGAGAGCTTCGGCGGCTACCGGCGCTATCGCATGCATGCGCTGGAAGAGCGCATGCGCTCGAGATTGCCGCTGGGGCTGCGCCGGCGCCTGTTCGGCGCCCTGGGCCATGTCTATCCCAAGGCCGACTGGGCGCCGAGGATGTTCCGCGCCAAGAGCACGTTCGAGGCCCTGGCGCGCGATTCGGTGGAAGGCTACTTCCATTCCGTGTCGATCCTGCGGGAGCCCATGCGCCGGCAACTCTTCAGCGATGGCTTCCGCAAGCGGCTGGGCGGCTACAACGCGCTGGAAGTGTTCCGGCGCCACGCCGCGCGTGCCGGAACTGCCGATTCCATCGCCCTGACACAGTACCTCGACCTCAAGACTTATCTGGTGGGCGACATCAACACCAAGGTGGACCGGGCCAGCATGGCCCATTCCCTCGAGGTGCGGGAGCCGCTCATGGATCATCCCCTGGTGGAATGGCTGGCAACCTTGCCTTCGTCTCACAAGATCCGCGGCGGGGAGGGAAAATATCTGCTCAAAAAAGCCATGGAGCCCGCCCTGCCGCGCGAGGTGCTCTACCGGCCGAAAATGGGCTTCGCGGTGCCTCTTGCCCGCTGGTTCCGCGGCCCGCTCAAGGCCAGGGTGCGCGAGGCCATCCTGGGCAGGCGCCTCAATGACTCCGGCATGTTCAATCCGCGTTATCTGCGCACCATCGTCGAAGATCACGAATCCGGCGTGCGTGATTACAGCTCGCCCATCTGGACCCTGCTCATGTTCGAGGCTTTCCTCGGAAACGTCATGCACGAAAAGTAAGACTTGGCCACAGATGGACACAGATAAACGGCATACCGCCCGGCTTGAGAATTGCTGACACAGCAGTGAATCCGTGTTTATCTGCGTTTATCTGTGGCTAAAAATGTTTTTCGATTGGCAATCTCATGCGCATCCTTCACATTCTCGACCATTCCCTGCCGCTGCACAGCGGCTATGCCTTTCGCACCATCGCCATCCTGCGGCAACAGCGTGCGCTCGGTTGGGAGACCTTTCACCTGACCACGCCGCGCCAGGGCCCGGGTCCAGGTTCGGCCCTGGAAGAGGACGTGGATGGCTGGCATTTCTACCGGACGCCCGGCCCGGCACCCGCGGGGCTTCCCGGCCTGCGCGAAATGCGCGAAATGAAGACCAGCGCGGCGCGCATCGCCGAAGTGGCGCGGCAGGTGCGCCCGGACATCCTGCATCCCCACTCGCCGGTGCTCAACGCGCTGCCGGCGATTCGCGTCGGGCGTCGCCTGGGCATTCCCGTGGTGTATGAAATGCGCGCCTCCTGGGAGGACGCGGCGATCGATCACGGTTCCACCACGGAGGGCAGCCTGCGCTACCGCCTGTCGCGTGCCCTGGAAAGCATGGCCCTGCGCCGGGCGGACCGGATCACCACCATTTGCGAGGGCCTGCGGCGCGACATCGTCGGCCGCGGCATAGCCGCCGACAAGGTCACTGTCATCCCGAACGCGGTGGACGTCGAAGCCTTCGCCGCCGGCACGCCGCCGGACGAGGCGCTGCGCCGGAGCCTCGGCCTGGAAGGCGCGACGGTGCTGGGCTTCATCGGCTCGTTCTATGCCTACGAAGGCCTCGACCTGCTGATCGAGGCCCTGGCGGCGATCCTGCCGCGCGAGCCGCGGGCGCGCCTTCTTCTCGTGGGCGGCGGCTCGCATGAACCGGCGCTGCGAAAACTCGCCGCCGACCTGGGCGTGCCGGACAAGATCGTGTTCGCCGGCCGCGTGCCGAACGCCCAGGTGCAGCGCTACTACGACCTGATCGACGTGCTCGCCTATCCGCGCCGCTCGATGCGCCTCACCGAGCTGGTGACGCCGCTGAAGCCGCTCGAAGCCATGGCGCAGGGGCGCATCTTCGTCGCCTCCGACGTCGGCGGCCACCAGGAGCTGATCCGCGACGGCGACACCGGCTTCCTCTTTCCCGCCGGGGACGCGGCGGCCCTCGCGCGCACCATCGAGCGCGTCCTCGCCAGCCGCGACGACTGGGCGCGGGTTCGTGCCGCCGGCCGGCGCTTCGTCGAGAGCGAACGCACCTGGACCCGCAGCGTGGCGCGCTACGCCGACGTCTATGCCCGGGCGCTGGCTGCACGGCGCTCTGCTTGAAACGGCAGGAAAAGGACTGTGTGCGGCATCTACGGAATCATTGATCTCGACGGCGCGGCGGTCGACGCCGGGCTGCTCGACGCCATGGGGCGGGTCACGCGCCATCGCGGGCCGGACGACCAGGGCGTATACGCCGACGGCCCGTGCGCCATCGGCATGCGCCGGCTGTCCATCATCGACCTCGCCGGCGGCCATCAGCCGCTGAAGAACGCCGATGGCACGCTGTGGCTGGTGTGCAACGGCGAGATCTACAACTTCCGCGAGTTGCGCGCCGGGTTGCAGGCGCGCGGGCACCGCTTCCTCACCGGCTCCGACTGCGAGGTCATTCTCCATCTCTACGCCGAGCATGGCGATACTTTCATCGACCATCTCAACGGCATGTTCAACTTCGCGCTGTGGGATGCGGTGCGGCGGCGGCTGATACTCGGCCGCGACCGTCTCGGCGTGAAGCCGCTCTACGTGCGGAACGACGGCCGGCGGCTGGCCTTCGCCACCGAGGCCAAGGCGCTGCTGGCGCTGCCCGGCGTCACCGCGGAGGTCGATCCGGTCGGGCTGCAGTCCTATCTCCGGCTCGGCTATGTGGCCGCGCCGTATTCGATGTTCAAGGGCATCGCCAAGCTGCCGCCGGCCTCCCTGCTGGCGATCGAGCGCGGGCAGGTGGAAGAGCGCCGCTACTGGCGCGTGCCGGCCGACATCGGGACGGCGGGCGAAGACGAATGGCTGCAACGGGTGCGCGCCCGCATCGAGGAATCCGTGCGCATGCAGATGGTGAGCGACGTGCCCATCGGCGCCTTCCTCTCCGGCGGCATCGACTCCAGCGCCGTGGTGGCCTTCATGGCGAAGCACAGCGAGCAGCCGATCCGCACCTACGCCATCGGCTTCTCCGGCGGCGCCGCCGACCAGTTCTACAACGAACTGCCTTACGCCCGCCGTGTCGCCGGGTTGTTCCGCACCGAGCATCACGAGATCCAGGTCAAGCCGGACGTGGTCGGCCTGCTGCCGAAGCTCCTCTGGCACATGGACGAGCCGATTGCCGACACCGCCTTCATCACTACCTACCTCGTGTCGGAGTTCGCGCACAAGGATGTCACGGTGATTCTCTCCGGCGTCGGCGGCGACGAGCTCTTCGGCGGCTACCGACGCTACCTCGGCAACCATTACCTGGGCCGGTTCGACCGCCTGCCGGGAACGCTCAAGCGCGCCGCCATCGGGTTCGGCAAGCTGCTGCCGAGCGACCGCCACTCTGGACTGCTCAACCTGCTGCGCTACGCCAAGGGCTTTCTTGCCGGCGCCGACCTGCCGTTCGAGGAACGCTACCTTTCCTATATTCAGGTGTTCGGCCGTACCGCCGCCGCGGACATGCTGCTGCGGCCGCCGCAAACAAGCTTCGACGCCATCGCGTCGGCTTTCGCCGGAGCGAAAAGCCCGGACATGCTCAACCGCCTCTTCGCCGTCGATGCCGAGACCCAGCTTCCCGACGACCTGCTGCTGCTCACCGACAAGATGACCATGGCCACCTCGCTCGAATGCCGCGTGCCGCTGCTCGACCACGAGCTGGTCGAGCTGGCCGCGCGCATGCCGGAGAGCCTGAAGCTGCGCGGCGGCGTGCTCAAGTACACGCTGAAGAAGGCGCTGGCCGATCTCCTGCCGCAGGACATCCTTTACCGCAGGAAGCGCGGTTTCGGTACGCCCATGGGCGCCTGGCTCAAGGGCGAGCTGGCGCCGCTGCTGAAATCGGTATTGTCGGAGACGTCGATTGCGCGGCGCGGCCTCTTCCGCTTCGAGGCGGTGCGCGAGCTGATTGCCGCCCACGAGCGCAACGCCGTCGACGGCACCGACCAGCTCCTTTCGCTGCTCAATTTCGAGGTCTGGGCGCGCATCTACCTCGACGGCCGCGAGCCCGGGGACGTCGCCGCCGAACTCAAGGAGACGCTCGCGTAACGTTCTGTAAAGAACTTTTAGCCACAGATGAACACAGATACACACAGATGGAAAGTGTCGCTGTAAATCTGCGTTTATCTGTGTATATCTGTGGCTATGGCTTTTATTGGGGTGAGTTTTTGAAAATCCTTTACGTCTGCCACCGCTTCCCCTTTCCGCCCAAGCGTGGCGGCAAGATCCGGCCGTTCAACATGATCCGGCACTTCAGCGAGAAGCACGAGGTGACCGTGGCCTCGCTGGCGCGCTCCGACGATGAGGCGCGGGAAGGAGAAGGCATTGCGCCGCACTGCGCCCGCTTCGAGATGGCGCGGGTGAGCAACCCGGTGCAGGTGGCGCGCATGGTGGCGCGGCTGCCGACGACCGTGCCCTCGTCCATGGGTTTCTTCTACTCGCCGGACCTGGCGCGGCGCATCCGCGACTTGTTGAGCACGACGCGCTTCGACCTGATCTTCGTCCATTGCTCGTCGGTGGCGCAGTACGTGGCCGATGTGCGCGGCATTCCAAAGATCCTCGATTTCGGCGACATGGATTCGCAGAAATGGCTGGAATACGCGCAGTACAAACCCTTCCCGCTGAGCATGGGGTATTGGCTGGAGGGGTCCAAGATGCTGCGCGAGGAGAAGCGCCTCGCCGCGCGCTTCGACATGTGCACCGCCACCACCCGCGCCGAATGGGAAACGCTGAAGAGCTATGGTGTTGACGTGCCCAGCGACTGGTTTCCCAATGGCGTCGACGCGGCCTTCTTCGCCCCGGACGAGACGCCCTACGATCCGGATACCATCAGCTTCATCGGGCGCATGGACTATTATCCGAACCAGGAGTGCATGGCCGCTTTCTGCGCCAGCACCCTGCCGCTGCTGCGCGCCAGGCGGCCGAACATCAAGCTCACCATCGTCGGCGCCGATCCGTCGCCGGCGATGCGCAAGCTGGGTGAACTGCCGGGGGTGACGGTCACCGGCTCGGTGCCCGACGTGCGCCCCTACGTGCGGGCCTCGGCGGCGATGGTGGCGCCGCTCAACATCGCCCGCGGCACGCAGAACAAGATCCTCGAGGCCATGGCCATGGGGGTGCCGGTGGTGACCAGCGCCGTCGCCGCCGGCGGGGTCGATGCGCAGGCCATGGAACATTTCCTTGTCGCCGATTCGCCGGCCGGTTATGCTCAAGCCATACTGCGCATCCTCGACGACCCGGCCGAGCGCAAGCGGCTGGCCGTTGCCGGGCGCGAGCGCATGCTGACCAGCCACGCCTGGCCGAATTCGATGCAGCGCCTGGACGGC
>PNJM01000134.1 GCA_013821865.1 Rhodocyclaceae bacterium | reverse complement strand
CAGCGGCTCGGCACCGTGGAAGATGATGCGCGGCTTGCGCCCGGCCGGCATGACTGTCGCGAAGTAGGCCTTGAGGCGCTCCAGCGCCGCGAGCAGCCGGTCGACGGCCATGTGTTCGCCGTCGCGCCGCATCGTGCGCGGGATGTAGCAGTAGGTGCAGTCGAGGTTGCAACGCTCGGTCGGGTTCACATACACGGCCGAGGGCTTGAGTTCGAAGCGCAGGCCGTGCAACTCGCGCGCGAACTCGGCGGCGCGTTCGCGATAGGCGTCGAGCAGCGGCCCGCCGGACAGCGTCTCGGCCAGTCGATCCTTGCGCACCAGCGCCCAGAAGGCGGTGGCGGGGTCGGTCAGCGCGAGGTAGTCGGCATGGCCGATGTCGAGCGGCAGCAGGGACGGGCTACCGCCGCTGTTGACATGGTGGCCGGCGTCGGCGCCGCCGCTCATTGGGCCGGCTTCCGGTCCATCAGGATGTAGTGCGACAGGCCGACGCCGTCGGCGTCGCAGCGCTGGCGGCTTGCGATGACGGCGGGCAGGGGTGTCCGCGGGGAAGATGTCTGCGGCGTGGCGGGTTGTGCGACGGTTTTGTCCTGCTGCGGTGCGGTGCTAGTCATGGTCGACATGAAGGCTCTCCTCGGTTCCGGAAAAGAAAAAAGGTTTCGCCGCCACGCTGCCAAGCACGACGACGAAACCCTTGCCATTGGCTTCTCGAACGCGAATCAGCAGGTCTTCTGGCTTTCGGATCGACCGGATCTGCCGCGCCTTCCCGCCGGAATGTTTCCCGGCAGTGACCGGCCGCCCCATTCTTTGCATAAGAGCGGCCCTGCGGCATCCGTCCCCGATTACAGCGGCGGGCCCGCCACGGATTTGCACCGTGTTCCTGAATGCTGATGTCGGTGTGGATTCTCGCCGACAAGATGAGATCAGTCAAGAAAGAATATGCTACAAGAACAGTCGCGCAACACCCTCCGGATTGGAGGGGAAATAGCAATGCATGTAGCTCGCCGTGAGCCGATGACGGCGATAGACCGGCTCGCCGCCGCGCCCGTTTGACTTGACCGCCTGGGCCAAGGGTTCGAGCGGGGTTTCGGCCGTGGAGTAGTGGAAGGTGTGGCCGGCGAGCCGCCCTTCGGGTAGTTCCGCCGCAAGCATGCCGAGGCCGGCGAGCTTCGCCTGCATCCGCGTCGTTCCGGGCAGCAGGCCGAAGGCGGCATGGGATGCACCGTCTACGGTAATCAAGGAATCGAAGCAGGCCATCATGCCGCCGCATTCCGCCAGCAGCGGTTTGCCGGCATCGACATGCGCGGCGAGGGCGGCGGCCATGGCGGCGTTGGCGGCGATGGTGTCGGCATGCAGCTCCGGATAGCCGCCGGGCAGCCAGACGGCATCGCAGGCGGGAAGACGCGTATTGACCAGCGGCGAGAAGAATATAAGCCGCGCGCCCAGCGCCGCCAGGCATTCGAGATTGGCGGGATAGAGGAAGCAGAAGGCGGCGTCGCGAGCGACGGCGATGGTCTTGCCGGCGAGCTTCGCTTCAAAAGTCGGCGCTGGCGATACGGCGAATTCGATGGCGGGCGGCAGCTCCGCGGCGGGTGTATCGGCCAACGCATCGGCCATGCGCTCGATGCGGGCGTCGAGGTCGTCGATCTCGCCCGCCGGCAGCAGACCGAGGTGGCGCTCGGGCAGCGCGCAGGCGGCATCGCGCGGCAGGTGGCCGGCCCACACGATGTCGGGCGGCAGGGTCTTCTGCGCGAGTTCCGCATGATGCTTGCTGCCAGTGCGGTTGGCGAGCACATGGGTGATGTTCGCGCCTTCGCCATAATTTTTGAGGCCCCAGGCGACGGCACCGAAGGAGCCGGCCATGGCGGCCGCATCGAGCACGAGGAGTATGGGCACGCCGAGTCGGCGGGCGAGTTCGGCGGAATTGGGTTCGCCGTCGTGCAGGCCCATGACGCCTTCGACCAGGATGAGGTCGGCCTCGGCGGCTGCACGATTCAAGCGCCAGCGCGCATCCTCCTCGCCGCACATGCGAAAGTCGATGTTCTCACAGGGCGCGCCCGAGGCCAGGGCGTGGATCTGCGGGTCAAGGAAGTCTGGCCCGCACTTGAAAACGCGGACGCGCCGCCCTTGTCGCGCATGCAGTCGCGCCAGCGCTGCCGTGACCGTGGTTTTACCCTGGCCCGAGGCCGGCGCGGCTATGAGCAATGCTGGACAACTGGATGAACTCACCATTCCATCCCCGGCATGGCCTTCACGCCGGCCTTGAAGGCGTGCTTCACCATGGTCATGTCAGTCACGGTGTCGGCCGCTTCGATCAGCGCTTCGGGCGCGGCGCGGCCGGTGACGATGATGTGCTGCATTGACGGGCGCGCGGCGAACGCGGCCAGCACCTCGTCGAGCGGCAGCCACTGGTACTTGAAGGCGTAGGTGAGTTCGTCGAGCACGACGAGATTGACGGCGGGATCGCGCAGGTAACCGGCGGCGACTTCCCAGGTAGCGCGGGCGGCGGCGGCATCGCGCGCGGCATCCTGCGTCTCCCAGGTGAAGCCCTCGCCCATCACATGCCAGTCGATGCCAGGCAGGCGGCCGAGCACCGCCTCCTCGCCGGTGTCTTTGCGCGCCTTGACGAACTGGACGACAGCCACGCGCAGGCCGTGCCCCAACGCGCGCGCGACGACGCCGAAAGCCGCCGAGGACTTGCCTTTGCCGTTGCCGGTGTTGACCAGCAACACGCCGCGCTCGGTCGCGGCGGCGGCGATCTTGCCATCCACCACGTCCTTCTTGCGCTGCATGCGTGCGGCATGACGCTCGCCACGCTCGTTGTCGCTCATACTCATGCTTCGGTTTCCGCGACCTCGTCTTCGGCTGCGGCCGGCGGCTCGTCAAGCACGGACTGGATGTAGTCCTGCGGCAGCCGGTACTCGCGCGCGAGTTCCACGGCGCTCTTGCCGCTGGCCTGCACGCTGGCAATCCAGCCGTTGAGGCCGGTGGACAAGGAGCGGCCGGCCTGCTCGCCGTAGCGGGTGTTGCTCGTACCGCTATCGACATCATACTTGTTGGCATAGCCGCGCGGCGTAACCATGAGGCCGTGCTTGACGAAGGTGTTGGAGTTGCCGATCAGTACCGTCGTGAGCATGCCGATGTCGCATTCGCTCATTGTTTCCAGCGTGGTGAATTCGATGCGCTGCTTCTTGCGGTAGGCCGACTTGACGATGGCCACCGGCGTGTCGGGGCGGCGATGGCGCAGGAACAGGCGCTGCGCCTCGACGATCTGCCGCGTGCGCCGTCCGCTCTTGGGGTTGTAGAGGGCGACGACGAAATCGGACATGGCGGTGGCATCGAGACGGCGCGCGATCACCGGCCACGGTGTCAGCAGGTCGGACAGCGAAATGGCGCAGAAGTCGTGAGTCAGCGGCGCGCCGACCAGCGCGGCACAAGTGTTGAGCGCCGAGGCGCCGGGAATGATTTCCACCTCGATGTCCGAGTCCGGCGTCCAGCCGGCCTGGAACAGGACTTCGAAGGTCGGCCCGGCCATGCCGTAGACACCGGCATCGCCCGACGACACCAGCGCCACCCTCCTGCCCTGGCGTGCGCGGTCGAGCGCCTCGATGGCGCGATCGAGTTCCTCGGTCATCGACTTCTTGATGACCTCCTTGCCTTCCACCAGGTCGGCGACGAGGCGGATGTAAGTGACATAGCCGATGACGGTATCGGCCTCGGCGATGGCGGCGCGGGCGCGATAGGTCAGGTGCTCGTTGCTGCCCGGGCCGAGGCCGACGAGCATGATTTTTCCGGTTTTCTGTTGGGTCATTGGGGGATCCTTGCAATGGAAACGGTGGCGTTGCGCCCATCGGGGCCGCGCTTCTTGTGTTTTTCGATGATGAGATGGGTCTTGTCGGCGCCGGCAACGAGCAGCGCGGCGGCTTCGGACACCGACGGTGTGCCGGTGTGCTTGCGCACGGTCTCCGAAGGATTGGGCACGTCGACCGTGGCGAGTTCCGCCGCCGGATAGAAGCGGATCTGCCAGCCGCGCACTTGCGCGAAGCTCAGCAGACCGTCCTCGTCGGCCTTGAGGTCGATGCTGGCAGTCGCGGCGACATCGGCCGTGCCGGCGCCGCAGGCGGCCAGCGCTTCGTCTACGGCCTGGGCGATGGTCTCGGCCGGCGTGCCGCGATCGCAGCCCAGACCCAAAGCAATCCTCATGCGGGTTTGCCCGGACGATAGACGATGCGCTTGCCGGCGAGCGGCGCGACGAATGCGGGCGGCATTTCTCGCTCGCTGATCCACAGCACGGCGCCGAATTTTTCGGGGGCGACGTCTTCGAGGCGTGCAAAGCGTTGCAGGTTCGCCGGCAGCGGGCCGCTGCGGCCGTTGGCGTGATGGGTCCACCAGTCCTCGCTGCCGGCCTCCTGCACCAATGCGACTGCTTCGTCGTTCACCACGGCGGCGCTGGCTCGGACGACTTCGTCGTGCGTCGCCTCGAAGGTCCAGCCGAGTTCGCGGCCGAGCAGGTCCACCGCCAGCGTCTGGCGCGCATCCGATGCGGTAGTCAGCACCGGCGTGGCACCGAGTGCGGTGGCGAGGTGCCCGGCCAGTTCGTTGGCGCCGCCGAGGTGGCCGGAGAGCACGGGAATGGCAAACTTGCCCGCCTCATCGACCACCACCACGGCCGGGTCGGTCTCCTTGTTGCGCAGGTGCGGCGCGATCAGGCGCACGACGGCGCCGAGCGAGACGATGGCGACGATGGCCTCGAAGGCGGCGAACAGCGCCGGCACATGGTCGCCGACCTTGCCGACATAGGTGTGGGCGGCGCCGGGTGCGGCGATTTCGGTCTCGGCCTTGAATTTTTCGGGCGCGAAGAGCTGGGCGCCGGGCAGCGCGGCAACGACCTTGCCGGCCAGCGCGATGCCGTGGCGGGTGATGGAAACGACGGCGATTTTCATGCGGGTGTGTGCTCCTGTTCCTTGGCATCCTTGCGTTTGCGGCAGCCGCGCCGCAGCTCGCCGCGCACCCGCTTGGGGTTCTGCACCAGCATCAGCGACAGATAGCTGACTTTCTCGCCCTTGAGGCTTGCCAGGTCGCGCACCACGCGCTCGTCGGGTGCGCCGACCTTTTCGATGAAGCAGGTGGTGGCCAGCAAGTCCCGGTGCTCCAGCAGTTCGATGATTTCATCGACCAGCGGCTTAACTTTCAGCAGCACCAGGGTGTCAAATTCGTCGAGCAGGTGATCGATGATGTCGACGCCGTAGGCGGCGGGAATCACGGCGAGGGTCTCGTCCTCCTCGGCCAGCGTCGTGCCGCTCGCGGCGGCGGCGGCGGCGAAGGAGCTGACGCCCGGTATCGTTTCCACCTCGACCTCGGGCGCCAGTTCGCGCACGACGCGGGCGAGGTGGCCGAAGGTGGCGAAGGTCGAGGCATCGCCTTCGACCAGGAAGACGAGGTCGCGCCCCTCGGCGAGCAGTTCGACGGTGCGCGTCGCCGCGCGCGCCCAGGCCTTGGTCAGGATTTCGGCGTCGCGTGTCATCGGGAACACCAGTTCCTCGGCATCCTGAGGCACGGCGATGCCGCCACGCTCGACGATGGACAGCGCGTAGGAATTTTCTTCCGCCTTCTTCACCGGGTAGAGCCAGCGCGCACCGGATTGCAGCGCCGTCCAGGCACGGCGAGTGATGAGCTCGGGATCGCCCGGACCGAGCGAGGCGCCGATCAGTCTGCCGTGGGGTTTGTCATGCGTCATGTCGCTTCCTTCGGGGTGGCTTGCTTGATTGCGGTGACAATCCACACGGGGTTCTGCGCGGCCAGCCGATGCATGTCGAGGATGGGCTGGGAGCGGCTGGCTTGCAGTTGCACGACATCCCAAATCGCGCCGACGGCGGAGAGCGCGGCCGTGGCGGTAGCGAGGTTTTCGATGGTGACAAAGTTCATGACCAGCCGAGCCCGCGGCTTGAGGCGGCCGAGAATCAGGCCGATCAGCTCATCGAGCTCACCCCCGGAGCCGCCGACGAACACGGCATCCGGGTCCGGCCAGGCGTCGAGATGGGCGGGCGCCTTGCCTTCGACCAGCGTGTAGTTGGTGGCGCGGAAACGGGCCGCATTGGCGCGCGCGTTGGCGGCGTCACCTGCATTTTTCTCGATTGCCCAGACATGGCCCAGAGGGGCGAGGCGGGCGGCTTCCAGGCCAACCGATCCTGAACCGGCGCCGATATCCCACACGACGGCATCCGCCGCCAGCCGCAGCTTGGCCAGCGACAGCGCGCGCGCCTCCTGCTTGGTGATCAGCCCCTTTTCCGGCGTGCGCTGGATGTATTCGAGGTCTTCGAGGCCGAAACGGGGCTCGTGCGCATCGGGCGCGCGCTCGACCAGCACCACGTTGGGATCGGGGAATTCCATTGCCGCCGCCGCGGTAGCGCGGAGATCGGGGAACAAAGCTTCGTCGGGAAGCAGCAGGCGGCTGGCCACCGACAGCCGCACGTCGTCGCCATAGCCGGCGGCGACCAGCGCGCGCGCCAGCCGCGCGGGATTGTTGGCGGGCCCGGTGAAAAGCGCCACCTGCGCATGCCGGGCGATGGCGCGCATCACCGGGTACAGGCCATGCGTAGGCGTGGCGCCGACGCACCATTCGCCGGCGTCGGCGCTGTGGCAGGAAACGATCTTCACCTCCTGCCAGGGCTTTTTGAAGCGGGCAAAAGCCACTTGCAGCGTGGTCGGTGCAGGCAGGATCTCGATACGCGCCGGCCCCAGCTTGTTAGCGAGAATGCCGGCGATGCCGTGGCACAGCGGATCGCCGGTGGCGATCATGGCGACGCGCTGCCCCGCGTCCATCGCCGCCTCGATCCAGCCGGGCGTCCGGGTCAGGGTGCCCTTCATGTCCTTCAGCGTGACGCTTTCCTGTAGATGCGTTCGCACCAGTTCCAGCGTGCGCCCGGTGCCGATGACCAGGTCGGCGCTGGCGAGACGCCGGCGCGCGGTCTCGGACAGTCCGGCCCAGCCGTCATCGAGGATGCCGATCAGGGCGCAGGTATTCAATGGTTCAGAGGGCTTCATCTTCTTCGACGCGGACGATGAACCTGCCTTCGAAATCGCAGACGAGGATGGCGAGACGGTAGCCGCCCGGATAACAGGACTTGAGGCTGCGGATGGCCTTCTTCGCCAGCGCGCAGTGGTAATCGACGGTCAGGCCCAGCAGGGCAAGGCGTTCCGCGGCGAAGCGCGCGGTTTCGGCGGCGCGGATTTCCTCGACTAGGTCGGGCGGGGCGCCGACTTCCTGCGCCGATTCGGCGAGGATGTCTCTATCCACCTCGGCCTTCCAGGCGTGGGTGACGGCCAGACCCTGGCTCATCTTGGTCAGCTTGCCGACCATGGCGCCGACGGTGATCTCGCGCA
>PNJM01000133.1 GCA_013821865.1 Rhodocyclaceae bacterium | reverse complement strand
CTACTCGGTACCGTGGCCGCCGCAGGGCATTTTCAGCGCCAGGCCCATCGCCAGCGCGGCCGATCTCAAGGGCGCCAAGTGGCGCGCCTACAACCCCAACACCAGTCGCATCGCCCAGCTGGTCGGCGCGCAGCCGGTGACCATCCAGGCCGCCGAGCTGACCCAGGCCCTCGCCACCGGCGCCGTGAATGCCTTCATGACCTCGGCCGCCACCGGCTACGACAGCAAGGTGTGGGAACAGGTGAAGTACTACTACGACGTGCGCGCCTGGCTGCCGAAGAACATGGTCATCGTCTCGCAGCGCGCCTTCGACGGCCTC
Source organism: Rhodocyclaceae bacterium (assembly GCA_013821865.1). Classification (GTDB taxonomy): domain Bacteria; phylum Pseudomonadota; class Gammaproteobacteria; order Burkholderiales; family Rhodocyclaceae; genus Desulfobacillus. Next base: position 7,121 of record PNJM01000133.1, on the reverse strand, counting down.
GACAAGCCGGCGCAGGACGCCCTGCTCAAGGCCGCGGCGGCCGCGGATGCGCGCGGCTGGAAGATGAGCGAGGAGAAGAACAGCTGGTACCTCGAGCAGCTCGTCAAGAACGGAATGAAGGTCGAGCAGCCCTCGGCCCAGCTCAAGGCCGACTTCATGAAGATCGGCGAGACGATGATCGGCGAGTGGGCGAAGCAGGCCGGCGCCGACGGCCAGGCCGTGCTCGACGCCTATCGCAAGTAAGGCGCGGGCGACGTACCGGAAACCATTCGGGCGCAACACTGGCCACGGAGGAGAGCGCCATGTCCGCGCTGCTCGACCGCATGTTCACCTGGGCCGGCTGGCTGGCCGGCCTGTCCATGATCGCCACGCTGGCAGCGGTGATGGCATCGATCTTCGGCAGGCTGCTCCACTTCGACGTGCCCGGCGCCGATGCCTACGCCGGCTACTGCATGGCGGCCTCGGCCTTCCTCGCCCTGGCGCACACCTTGCGGCGCGGCGAGCACATCCGCGTCACGCTGATCCTCAACCACCTCGGCGTGAAGGCGCGCCATGCACTGGAGATCTTCTGCCACGGCGCGGCGCTGTTCCTCTCCGGCGCGCTGGCCTGGTATTCGCTGCGCCTGGTCTGGCAGTCCTGGCAGTTCCACGACATCTCCACCGGCCTCGACGCCACGCCGCTGTGGATCCCGCAGATCGGCATGGCGGCCGGCACCGTGCTGTTCTTCCTCGCCTTCGCGCAGGACCTGCTCGATCTGCTGCGCGGGAAAAGCCTGCCCGAAGTACGCGAAGGGGGCGAGCCCGCTCATATTGAATAGGCCCCGGCATGGAACTCCTCATTACTATTCTGCTGATCGTTTTGCTCTTCGCCCTGCTGGGGTCCGGGGTGTGGATCGGCCTGGCGCTCACCGGCGTGGCCTGGATCGGCATGGAGCTGTTCACCTCGCGGCCGGTCGGCGACAGCATGGCCGTCACCATCTGGGGCGCCTCTTCGTCGTGGACACTGACCGCGCTGCCGCTCTTCGTCTGGATGGGCGAGATCCTCTTCCGCACCAAGCTCTCCGAGGACATGTTCAAGGGCCTCGCGCCCTGGCTGGAGCGCCTGCCGGGCCGGCTGCTGCACACCAACATCATCGGCTGCACCATCTTCGCCGCGGTGTCCGGCTCGTCGGCGGCAACCTGCGCGACCATCGGCAAGATGACCCTGCCTGAGCTGGCGAAGCGCGGCTATCCGGAGGCCATCACCGTCGCCACCCTGGCCGGCGCCGGCACGCTCGGCCTGCTCATCCCGCCCTCCATCATCATGATCGTCTATGGCGTCACGGCCAACGTCTCGATCGCCCAGCTGTTCATCGCCGGCGTGATCCCCGGCCTCCTGCTGGCCGGGCTGTTCATGGCCTACACCATCGCCTGGAGCCTGCTGCACGCGGATCGGATTCCGCCGCCGGATGCGCGCCTGACGTTCTTCCAGAAGATTCATGCCTCGCGGCATCTCATTCCCGTCGTTTCGCTCATCGTGGCCGTGCTCGGCTCGATTTACGTCGGCATCGCCACGGCGACCGAGGCGGCCGCGCTCGGCGTTGCCGGCGCGCTGCTTATCGCCGCCGTGCAGGGCGATCTCGGCTGGAAGAATTTCCGCGACAGCCTGCTCGGCGCCACGCGCCTCTACTGCATGATCGCGCTGATCCTCGCCGGCGCGGCCTTCCTCACCCTGTCGATGGGCTACATCGGCCTGCCGCGCCACCTCGCCGAGTGGATCGGCGGCCTCGGCCTCTCGCCGCTGGCGCTGGTCGTGGCGCTGATGGTCTTCTACATCATCCTCGGCTGCTTTCTCGACGGCATCTCCATGGTGGTGCTGACCATGGGCGTCATCCTGCCCACCGTGGAGAAGGCCGGCATCGATCTCATCTGGTTCGGCATCTTCATCGTGCTGGTGGTCGAGATGGCGCAGATCACGCCGCCGGTCGGCTTCAACCTGTTCGTGCTGCAGGGCATGACGAAGAAGGAAATCACCTGGATCGGCCGCCAGGCCCTGCCGATGTTCGCGCTGATGGTCGCCGCCGTGCTGCTGATCTACTTCTTCCCTGGCATCATTACCTGGCTGCCGAAGCAGATGTCCTGATCCGGAGTGACGCCATGACCAACACTTTCTTGCCTTCCTACCTCTCCCGCGAGAACGTCGGCCCCTGGGAGACCTACCTGGCGCAGGTCGAATGCGTGGCGCCGCACATCGACCGCCATCTCGTGCCCTGGATCGAGACGCTGCGCCGGCCGAAGCGCTCGCTGATCGTCGATGTGCCGATCAAGCTCGACAGCGGGGAGGTCGCCCACTTCGAAGGCTACCGCGTGCACCACAACCTGTCGCGCGGGCCGGGCAAGGGCGGCATCCGCTACCACCCCGACGTCACGCTCTCCGAGGTGATGGCGCTGGCGGCCTGGATGACGATCAAGAACGCCGTGGTGCAGGTGCCCTACGGCGGTGCCAAGGGCGGCGTGCGCGTTGACCCGAAGCGGCTCTCGCTTGCCGAGCTGGAGCGCCTGACGCGGCGCTACACGAGCGAGATCAACATCCTGCTCGGCCCCGACCGCGACATCCCGGCGCCCGACATCAACACCAACGAGCAGGTGATGGCGTGGATCATGGACACCTACTCGATGAACCAGGGCCGCACCGCCACCGGCGTCGTCACCGGCAAGCCGATCGCGCTCGGCGGCAGCCTCGGGCGGCGCGACGCCACCGGCCGCGGCGTCTTCGTCACCGCGCGCGAGGCGGCGCGCAAGCTCGGCGTGCCGATCGAGGGCGCGCGCATTGCGGTGCAGGGCTTCGGCAATGTCGGCGAGGCGGCGGCGCGTATTTTCTCGGAGCATGGTGCGCGGGTCGTCGCGCTGCAGGACGAGACCGGCGCGCTCCACCGCGAGAGCGGCATAGACGTGGCGCTGGCAAGCGCCCACCGCGAGCAGGCGGGAGGCCTGAAGGGCTTTGCAGGGGCCGAGGCTCTGTCCGCCGAGGATTTCTGGCGGGCACCCTGCGACTTCCTCGTTCCCGCCGCCGTCGAGAACCAGATCACGCAGCACAATGCCGCAACGATACAGGCGCGGATCGTCGTCGAGGGCGCCAACGGCCCGACCACGCCGCAGGCCGACCTCATCCTGCAGGAGCGCGGCATCACCGTCGTGCCGGACGTGCTCGCCAACGCCGGCGGCGTCACGGTCAGCTACTTCGAGTGGGTGCAGGACATCTCCAGCTTCTTCTGGAGCGAGGCCGAGATCAACCAGCGCCTCGACCGCATCATGTCGGAAGCCTTCAACAGCATCTGGGACGTGTCGCGCGCGAGGTCGCTATCGCTGCGTACCGCGGCCTTTGTCGTCGGCTGCAAGCGCGTGCTGGAAGCGCGGGCGCTGCGCGGGCTGTATCCTTGAGCGCGGAATGCCGCTCTATCCGTCGATCCTCGCCTCGCGCAGCCGCTGCGCTGCCTCCTCGGGGCTGATGGTGTTCACGAACAGCCCCGACCCCAGCTCGAAGCCGGTCGGGATCGAGGTGCGCGGACAGATCTCCAGGTGCCAGTGGTAGCTGGCCGAGTTCTCCGCCTCGCGCCCGTCGTGCGGCACCGAGTGGAGGAAGAAGTTGTACTGCGCGCCGCCGATCACCGCGTCCAGCCGCGCCATGGTGCGCCGCAGGACGCGCGCCAGGTCCGCGCGATCTTCCGCCGGCATGTGGATGAAGTCGCTCTGGTGCACGAGGGCAGGATGTGCACCTCCCACTCGTAGCGGCTGGCGAAGGGCTTCACCGCGATGAACTTCTCGCCGCGCTCCACCACGTACTGGCCGACGCCGATCCTGCGGCGCACCTCGCCCGAGCTGCGGTCGTAGATCGTCGCCTCGAAGGTGAGCGCTTCGTCGATCGTGGCGCAGAAGATGCAGCGGTGGTGCTTGCGGTGGAATTCGCGGGAGTTGTCCACTTCGGCCGTCACGTTCTCCGGCACCACCGGCATGGCGATGAGCTGGCTGTGGGTGTGGGCGATGCTGGCGCCGGCGGCCGGGCCGAAATTCTTGAACACCAGCACGTACTTCAGGCGCGGGTTGCTCCGGTAAAGGGCTCGCATGCGCTCGCGGTAGGCGGCAAACAGAAGCTGCAGGTGCTCCTCGCCCATTTCGTGGATGGCGGCGCCGTGCAGGGCGTTGTCGATGATCACCTCGTGGCGGCCGTAGCCGTCGATGGTCTGCTGCAGGCCGAAGCTGAAGTTGGCCTGGCTGCGCTCGTCGCCCAGCACCGGGTAGAGGTTCTCGACGATGCGGATGCGCCAGTCGCCAGCAGCGGGATAGGCGGCGATGACCGGCGGCGTCTTGTCCTCGTTGCCCGGGCAGAACGGGCAGGTGTCCACGCGCTTGCGCGTATCGCGCGGCGCCGGCTCCTCGGCCTTCTTCGGCCGCATGCCGCGCGCCGTGGCGACCAGCACGGATTCGGCCGGCACGATGGGGTTGATGCGGATCTCGCGAATTTCGCTCACTTTGTTCCCTCCCGGTTTCGCTGGAGCGAAACCGTAGCCGGAACGCGGAGCGCGGGCAAATCGATTGCTTGAAAGCGGAAATTCGCCCTGCTTATTGCGCCGGCGAAACGCGAAAAGCTTCGTCCGGTGTCCGGAGGGGAGTGGAGACGATGCGGTCGCGACCGGCTTGCTTGGCGTTGTACATGCGGGCATCGGCCAGTTAGACCAGCGGATGGCGTTCCTCACCAGCACGATGATGAAGGCTTGATCCGCGAGAGAATCATCCCGGCGCGGTGCGCGTCGAGCAGCATGATGTACTCGTTTGGCGCGACGAGCCAGAACAGCTCCTGGCGCGTCAGGTCGCCGATAAAAAAAGCGGCCCGCAGGCCGCTTGATTTGCGCGCTGCCGCGCCTCAGGCCGCGCGCCGTCGCTGCATCGCCAGGCTGAGCAGGCAGAGCGACACCAGCAGCAGGGTCGCCGGCTCCGGCACCGCGCGCGCGGCCGCTGCGCCCAGGTAGGCATGCACGGCCGCGGTGGGGTGCAGATTGTCCCAGAACACGCTCTGGGCGCACCCCTCGTTTTGGAATACTCCCGGCAGGAAGCAGTAGCCGCCCGTGCCGGTCAGCCCGTACAGGGCGCCGCCATTCAGCAGCGCATCGTTGCCGATGTCCTGCAGGATGCCGGCCATGTCGAAGGGAATGATGTCCAGCCCCGGAATTCCGGCCTCGAGCGCCGCCAGCCCGGCGGCGAGCGTGGCGTTGAAGAGCGTCTGCGCCGCCAGTGCATCGGCGACGTAGTTCGGGTTGGCAAGAATCCGCGGCGGTGATCCGTTCAGGGGGTCGCCAATCATCACCTCCGGTGCGAGGCCGACGTTGGGGCCGTTGGCGACGAGGATATGGCTTGCGCCCCAGCCCGCCAGAGTCTGCGCCGCGAACACCATGTTCAAGGCCGCGGCCTGCGCCGACGCCACGTTGCCGCTTAGCGCCGCGTCGCGCAGGTCGTTGCCGCCGGCGCCCAGCACGTACAGCGCCGAGCTGCTCGCCAGGGGCCCGAATATCGGCTGATAGATGCCGAAGAGTTGCCCGAGGATGCCCGTGCCCGGTCCGGCGCTGCCATCGATGCCGGTGCGCGCGCCGCCGATGGCGAAGTTGTTGCCGCCGGCGAGGAAGTTGTTCGACGCGTTCGGCAGGCCAATCTGGGCGGCGAGCGTCTCGACCCAGACCGGCCCGTTCGAGAAGCGTCCGGCATAGGCGGGCGGCGAAGGGGGGACAGCCCCGCCGCTCAGGGCATAAACGACCCCCGTGTCGGAAAGACTGTCGCCGAAGATGAAGAGGTCGGTGTATCCCGCCGTCGCCATCCCCGACAGCGAGAGAGATCCGGCGAACAGCAGCCCCGCAAGCGCCTTGTGCAGCTTTCTTATCATGATGTCTCCTCCACGAGAAATGAGTTGCCCGCCCGTCTTCTTCCATGGCGGGTCAAGCCAGAGAAGCTCCCGAGCAAAAACCGTTCCCCGCAGAGGACTTGCATATCATTCAATGCCTTGGCCGCGGCGGGCAGGCCAGGCGGCGCATCGGGTGTAAAAGGCGTCGACAAGCCGGCCTTTTATTGGTGACAAATTGTCATCCGGGGCCGCATCCGGGGCCGCTGGGAAACATGCCGTTACAAATGATCTGTCACCGCCTTGCGGCAGAAGCGTTAGATTCACTACGGCGCCGCGAACGGCTCAAGCCGGGATGGCGCGATTGACAGGAGCATTGACATGGATACGAGACGCTGGATTTCGATTGCCCTGATGGCGAGTGCGGCTTCTTCCGTGCTGCTCGCCGGCTGCGTGGTGGCGCCGGCCTCGCCGCCGTACTACGTCAGCGAGCCGGTCATGGTGGCGCCGCCGCCTCCCCGCGTCGAGGTCATCGGCGTGGCACCGATGGCGGGCTACATCTGGATCGGCGGCTACTGGAGATGGGGCGGCAGGCACCATGAGTGGGTGCCCGGCCACTGGGAAGCTCCTCGCCCCGGCCATCGCTGGGTGCCGCATCGCTGGGAGCATGAAGGCCCGCAATGGCGCCTGCATGGCGGGCGCTGGGAACGGCATTGAGGTGCCTGCATCCGCCATTCCCGCGCACGCGGGAATTCAGGCGCATCGGGAATTGGTGACAATTTGTAAAAACGGTCATCGGCAGCGTCCGGGCATCGTGGCCAACCAATTGGCCCCCGTTCAGGTGTCCATATAAACAGCCATGAAAGCATTCTCGCGTTTTCTGCTCACGCTCGCCACCTGCGTTTCCGCGCTGGCAGCTTCTTCGGCCTGGGCCGATCCGCCGGGCCGCGTCGGGCGCATCAACCTCATCGGCGGTTCGGTGTCTCTGTACAACGATCAGTACGGCGAGCAGCAGGGCGCCGGCCTGAGCTGGCCGGTGACCACGGGCGATGCCTTGTCGACCGCATCCGGCTCCCGCGCCGAGGTGAGGATAGGCTCTACGGCGATACGCCTGGACGGCGACAGCCAGCTCGAACGAGGATCTCGACGGCTACGGCGACTGGCGCGAGACCGTTGAATACGGGCCGGTTTGGTATCCGCGCCGCGTTCCCGCCGGCTGGGCGCCTTATCGCAGCGGCCACTGGGCCTGGGTGCA
>PNJM01000132.1 GCA_013821865.1 Rhodocyclaceae bacterium | reverse complement strand
CTGTCGGCAGCCGCAGCGACATAGTAACCGCCCGAGGCGCAGACATCCTCGATCACGGCGTAGAGCGGGATGCCCGGGTGCTTGGCGCGCAGACGCTTGATCTCGTCGTTTATGATGCCCGACTGCACCGGGCTGCCGCCCGGGCTGTTGATGCGCAGGATGATGCCCTGGGTGCCCTTGTCCTCGAAGGCGGATTGAAGCGCCGACATCACCTTCTCCGCACTCGCCTCCCCGCTCGACTTGATGACGCCATTGAGCTGCACCATCGCTGTGTGTTTTTTGCCGTCGCCGAGTTTCTCGGCCGTCTCTCCCCAGTCGCCGAAAATGACGATCAGCAGCGTCAAATAGGCGAAGCCGAGCACCTTGAAAAAAATGCCCCAGCGCCGGCGCCGCCGCTGCTCGGTGAGCGCCTCCAGCGCCAGCTTCTCGATGATCTTGCGTTCCCAGGCGGGATCGTTGTTGGGAGTATCAGGCATTCCGTTTGTCCTGTTTCAGATAGACACTGCCGCCCTGCTTTCCGCTGTCGGGTAGGTAGGTCGCGCCATGCGTCGCGCAGAAAGTATAGCCCGGAATCGTCGAAAAATTCCCCGGATCAGCCGTGCCGCCTCAGCCATTCGGTCAGTTGTGAAAAATCGTCGAACAGGCCGAGCGGCCGCTCGGCTTCCAGCGCCTCACGCGGATGAGCGCCGTAGCCGACGCCGAGCACATCGACACGGGCATTTTTTGCCATCTGCAGGTCGTGCGTGGTATCGCCGATCATCAATGTCTGCTCCGGCATCGTACCCAGTTCATCCATGATTTCGAGCAACATATCCGGGGCGGGCTTCGAGGAGCACTCGTCGGCACAGCGCGTGGCATGGAAATACGCCTTCAGGCCGGAGGCATCGAGCGCCCGGTTCAGGCCGAGCCGGCTCTTGCCGGTGGCGACACCGAGCAGGCAGCCGGCCGCGGACAGCTCGGCGACGAGTTCATGGGCGCCGGGAAACAGCGACAACTCGTGGTCCTGCGACAGGTAGTGGTGGCGGTAGCGCTCCGCCACCCGCCTGTATTCGCTCTCCGGCACACCTGGCATCGCCTTCGAGAGCGCATCGTGCAGGCCCAGCCCGATTACCCGCCGGGCAGTTCCGTCGTCAGGCGGCGTGATGCCCAGATCAGCCGCGGCCGCCTGCATGCAGGCGACGATGGCGCCGGCAGAGTCCAGCAATGTGCCGTCCCAGTCAAAGACGATCAGTCGGTAATTCCGTCCCATAGTCTCTCTGTTCATTCTGTTCCAGCCTGACCAGGAACCGCGCCAGATCATCCGGCAGCGGCGCTGCCAGCTCGATCCGCTCGCCGGTCAGCGGATGGTCGAGCGCCAATTTTCCGGCATGCAGGAACATGCGTCCCAGTCCCTGCTTTTGCAAGGCCTTGTTCAGCGCGAAATCGCCGTACTTGTCGTCGCCGCAGAGCGGGTAGCCGAGATGCGTGAGATGCACGCGAATCTGGTGCGTGCGGCCCGTTTCCAGTTCCACCTCGACCAGGCTGAAATTCTGCCAGCGCGCCGCCAGCCGCACGATGCTGCGCGCGGCCTTGCCCTCGTGCGAAACGCTGACGCGGCGTTCGCCCTCCTCGGTCAGGTACTTGTGCAGGGAAAGCCTGACATGCCGCAGCGGCTCCATCCAGCGACCCTTGACCAGGGCCAGATAGCGCTTCTCGATGCGCCCCGCGCGGAACATGTCGTGCAGGGCTGTCAGCGCCGAGCGCTTCTTTGCCACCAGAAGCAGGCCGGAAGTTTCGCGGTCCAGCCGGTGTGCCAACTCCAGGAAGCGTGCCAGCGGCCGCTGCCGGCGCAACCGCTCGATGACGCCGAAGCTCACGCCGCTGCCGCCATGCACGGCCGTGCCGGCCGGCTTGTCGATAACCAGGAGCGCATCGTCCTCGAAGACGATCCGGAAATCCCGCCCCGGCGGTACCGGCACGACGGCCTTAGCGGCCCCCAACTGCAAGGGCGGCACACGCACCTCATCCCCCATCTGCAGGCGGTAGTCAGGCCCGATCCGCTTGCTGTTGACCCGAACCTGGCCGCTGCGCAGGATGCGATAGATGTGGCTCTTCGGCACCCCCTTGCAGATGCGCAGCAGGAAATTGTCGATGCGCTGGCCGTCGGCCTCCTCGCCGATTACGTGCCGGACGACAGGGGCTTTGCTTAACTCCTTCATTTTGAATATACTGCGGACTGGTTTGCCCAGCCTTCGGGGGCTTGTCGCGAAGAATAATTCCGGCAACCCTCAGATGCGCGCCCGATGACCCGAAGCGGCATCAGCCGGCGCGCCGGGGGTGCAGTCGATTGACACCGACTCCGGCGAGCCGAGATCAAGGGTTAATTCGCTCACCAAAAGCAGCGATATTACTCGAATTGCGCGCACAAAGCACACGCGAACCGCACGGTCCTGAAGGCGTTTTAGCCCGGGCATAACCTAAAGTTAGCCTTCGCTGAAGCTTCGTTTTCAGGACGCGCCGAAGACAAACCCGAAAGTTAGTTTGAACCTGCCACCGTCTGATGACATCGACACAACCAAACTAATCCAATCCGTTTGAACCGGATGCGGTTTGTCTTTCCCGTGTTTGCGCGCGGGAGAACAAAACAATGAAACGCATGCTGTTCAACGCGACACAGGCCGAGGAACTCCGTGTCGCCATTGTCGATGGCCAGAAGCTCATAGACCTCGACATCGAATCGGCCGCCAAGGAACAACGCAAGAGCAACATCTACAAGGCCGTCATCACCCGCATCGAGCCCAGTCTCGAGGCGGCTTTCGTCGATTACGGCGCCGAGCGCCACGGCTTCCTGCCCTTCAAGGAAGTTTCCAGATCGTACTTCCAGCCCGGGGTTGACCCGTCCAGGGCCACGATCAAGGAAGCCCTCAAAGAAGGCCAGGAACTGATCGTCCAGGTGGACAAGGACGAGCGCGGCAACAAGGGCGCCGCCCTCACCACCTTCATCTCGCTGGCCGGCCGCTATCTCGTCCTCATGCCGAACAACCCGCGCGGCGGCGGCGTGTCGCGCCGCGTCGAGGGGGAGGATCGCGCCGAACTGCGCGACGCCATGGATCAGCTCGAAGTCCCCCAGGGCATGAGCCTGATCGCCCGCACCGCCGGCATCGGCCGCGGTGCCGAAGAACTACAGTGGGACCTCAATTATCTGCTGCAACTGTGGCGCGCCATCGACGGCGCCGCCGGCAGCCAGAAGGGCGCGTTCCTCATCTACCAGGAAGGCAGCCTGGTCATCCGCGCCATCCGCGACTATTTCCAGCCGGACATCGGCGAGATCCTCATCGATACCGACGACGTGTTCGAGCAGGCGCAGCAGTTTATGAGCCACGTCATGCCGGCGACCGTCTCACGCATCAAGCGCTACCACGACGATGTGCCTCTGTTTTCCCGCTTCCAGATCGAGCACCAGATCGAAACCGCCTTCGGCCGCCAGGTCACCCTGCCCTCCGGCGGTGCCATCGTGGTGGACCACACTGAAGCACTGGTGGCGGTGGACGTCAACTCCGGCCGCGCCACCCGCGGCGCCGATATCGAGGAAACCGCGCTGCGCACCAACCTCGAGGCCGCCGACGAGATTGCCCGCCAGTTGCGCCTGCGCGACCTCGGCGGCCTGATTGTCATCGACTTCATCGACATGGAAAATCCGCGCGCCCAGCGCGAGGTGGAGAACCGTCTGCGCGATGCGCTGCACTTCGACCGTGCCCGCGTCCAGACCGGCAAGATCTCGCGCTTCGGCCTGCTCGAGCTGTCGCGCCAGCGCTTGCGCCCGGCGCTTGCCGAGATGACCTATATTCCCTGCCCGCGCTGTACCGGCACGGGGCACATCCGCAGCACCGAGTCGGCCGCACTGCACATCCTGCGCATCCTCGAAGAGGAGGCGATGAAGGAGAACACCGGTGCCGTGCATGTCCAGATCCCGGTCGATGTCGCCACCTTCCTGCTCAACGAGAAGCGCGACGACGTACGCGCCATCGAACTGCGGCACAAGGTGAACATTGTCCTCATCCCGAATACGCACCTTGAAACGCCGGCTCACGAGATCGTGCGCCTGCGCCACGACCAACTCAACCTGGAAGATGTCGCCCTGCCGAGCTACAAGATGGTCGAAGCGCCACCGACTGAGGCCTACCAGCCGCCCTCCGCCCAGACTGAAGCACGTCCGGCGCGCCCGGAGGCGGCGGTCAAGGGTATTACCCCGCCCCAACCCGCTCCGATCGTCGAGCCCAAGCCGCCGGTACCGCAGGCCCAGGCACGTCCTCAGGCCGAGGAGCAACCCGGCATCATCAGCAAGATCTTTGGCTGGTTCCGAGGCAACCGCAAAGGGGAGCCGGCGCCGGTCGAGAAAACCGAACGCCCTGCCCGGCGCGAACAGCCGCGTGAAGGCCGCAGCGAGCGTGGAGAACGTGGCGAGCGCGGCCGCGGACGCCGGGAAGGCGGTCGGCAGGAACCGCGCGAGCGCCAGCAGCCGCGTCAATCCGGCCCGCGCCCCGAACAGGAAAGCCGCGAGCCGAAGCGCCAGCGCCCGGAACGCGGCGAGCGCCAGGAGCGTGGGGAGCGTCCGGATCGCCCAGAGCGTCAGCCGCGCCAGCCACAGCGCCCGCCGCAGCCGCAGCCGACAGAAACACCCATCGCCCCCGTAATCGGTGCCATTGAGACACCGGCTGCAGGTCCCCAGGCCGAAGGCCAGGAGGAGCGTCGCGGCCGCCGCGGCCGCCGCGGCCGTGGCCGCGAGCGTGGCGAGCGCCGCCCCGAGGACCAGCAACCGTCCGGGCAGGCTGCTGGCGAACAGCCCGGTATCGAAGAGAAAGCACTCCAGGCGGTTCCGGCCCAGGCGCCGCTGGCCCTGGAACCGGCAGCCCAAGCAGTAGCCCCGGCTCCCGTGCCGCTGCCTGTCGAGGAAAAGCCGACAGAGCCCGTGGCGGCGGCACAACCCGTCGAGCCCGCTCCGGCGCCGGTGCCGATTTACGAATCACCGGAGCTTCCTCCGTTCGTCCCACAGGAACTTCCTTCAGTCATCGAGCCGGCCGTCATCGCGGAACCTCCGGCCCCGGCCGCGCCGCAGCCGGTCGCAACCCCGGCGCCCGCAGCACCCAAGGTCGATATCACGGCAGCATTGCAGGAAAGCGGCCTGGTCATGATCGAAACCAGCCGGGACAAGGCTGTCAGCAACCTCACCGTCACGCTCCAACCGGAAGTGCCGCTGGGGCGCAAGCCGAAGCCCGCAATGGTGTTCAGTGAAGAGCCGCTGATGCAGGTGGAAACGCGGAAGTAATCCGGGAGGTTCGGAATTAATGCAGGTTAAAAAACGGTTCCTGTAACGGGCAAGGGCGGACGGCCCGATGGGCTGTCCGCCGCTACCTTAGAACTTCGGGTTAAGGGTTCCCTTTTCGGTGATCTGCTTCCAGATGGCATTGTTCTTCATCATGAGCTTCGTGCCATCTCTGGCCTCCATGATGCCACCGTCCCGCATCTTGACACGGTTGCCTGCGGCATCTATGTGTACCATGGTGCCGTCCTTCTTGACCATGACTCTGCCCCCATCCTTGAGTTCAATGGTCTGCTCTTCGGCAGCGAAAGCGGGCAGGGAAAACAGCATCAGCAGGGGAAGAATGAATTTACGCATGGTGGGTCTCCTTTTGAAAAAATGACCAGAAAGCGGCACACTGGCCGTGCGCCGGGTGAGGACAACTTGCGCCGCGGACGGAAGAAAACGGCTCAGGAGGCTAGGATCGGAACACGCCGAAGCGTATGAAGGGCGGCGGCGCGGTGATTCTCGCCAGGAATTCCGCGGGGACGCCGGGCAATGCCGGTTCGAGGAAAAGCTCAATGGAGGGTACGACCGCCAGCAGGGGCAAATCGACCAGAAGCGGCACCGGCGGGCTGGCATGCCCCGTCACCTGCCTGTCTTGCTGGCTGTATTGCAGGCAGAGGTTGGGGTCGGAGAGGTCGAGGTTCATGCAACCGCCCCCCTCCATTTCCATGGAGGCATCTCCCATGGCCTGGGACGACTCGCGAGCCCCCGCCACGCCCGGGCAGGCGTAGGCTGCCACCGCGAACTGCATGAACAGCAGCAACGCGATGGCCAGCTTAGCGATGAAGCAACGATAGATCCGAATCATGGATGGTTGTTGGAGACGCGGGAGTATCCTCCGGAGTTCAGGCGGCGTTACCAAATTGACCTGGGTTTCCGCCTTTTGGTTCCAGCACAGTGTTGCTTGGACCGCCGTATCCGAAACCGCACGTACGGTGGTGTGAGAGGGTTGATGAGGTGCCCCCTCACCCTACCCGATCCTTTTGCGTGCGCAACGCTTCGATCAATCCGCGTGCCGCATCCTCGACCATGTCGAGCACCAGTTCGAAACCTTTGTCCCCTCCGTAATACGGATCCGGCACTTCCTCGGCATCGAAGCTGGTCGAATAGCGCATGAACAAGTCGAGCTTGGGATGGTACTGGGCTGGACAGCCCCGCTTCAATAAGGCTAGATTGTGGCGATCCATGGCAAGAACCAGGTCGAAGCGCTCGAAGTCCTCCGGTTGCACTTTCCGGGCGCGCAAGCCGGACAGGTCTACCCCCCGCCTCAAGGCAGCCTGCTGGGTGCGCGGATCGGGCGCCTCGCCGATGTGGTAATCATGCGTTCCAGCAGAATCAACATCAACTATATATTCTAATTTATTGTTTTTTATAATGTATTTAGCAACTCCTTCCGCTGTCGGCGAACGGCAGATGTTGCCCGTGCAGACGAATAAAACTCGTGTCATGCCGCTTTCCCCGAATCCGGCAAATCGTGCTCGACCACGCCGAAGGCCTGCTTCTTGAGCCGGAAAAGTTCGTCCCGCGCGGCAGCCGCTTCCTCGAATTCCAGGTTTTTCGCATGCTGTTGCATCTGTTTCTCCAGCCTGCGGATCTCACGGGCCAGGGTCTTTTCGTCCATCGCCACATAGCGCAGCCGAGACTGCTCGACCGCCAGCGCTTCGGCGCCGGCCTCGGCATCGTAAATGCCATCGATGATGTCCTTGATACGCTTGGTCACGCCGATGGGCGTAATGCCATGGGCTTCGTTATAGCTCACCTGTTTGGCGCGGCGCCGTTCCGTCTCGGCAATGGCGCGCTTCATGGAATCCGTCGTTTTATCGGCATAGAGGATGGCCGTGCCGTTGATGTGGCGTGCCGCCCGGCCCATGGTCTGGATCAGTGACCGTTCCGAGCGCAGGAAACCTTCCTTGTCCGCATCCAGGATGGCCACCAGCGAAACCTCGGGGATATCCAGACCCTCGCGCAGCAGATTGATGCCGATCAGCACATCGAACTCGCCCAGTCGCAGGTCGCGGATGATCTCGACCCGCTCCACGGTTTCGATATCCGAGTGCAGGTAGCGCACCTTGATGCCGCTCTCGCCGAAGTAATCGGTCAGTTCCTCGGCCAGGCGCTTGGTCAGCGTCGTCACCAGCACGCGCTCGTTCTGCGCCGTGCGCAGCTTGATCGCGCCCAGCAGGTCG
>PNJM01000131.1 GCA_013821865.1 Rhodocyclaceae bacterium | reverse complement strand
GCAATTCGGGCAGGTGACGGTGGGTTCGGTCATGAGGCAGCCTCTTCGTCTTTGTCGCCGGCATCGCCCAGCAGCCCGCCCGTATCGCGCTCGTCCAGCTCCAGTTTCGGCCGGTTCTCCTTGCCGATCCCGGTGAGTTCGAGTTCTTGTTTCTGCGTCATGCCGATGTTTTTTTGAGTGCAAGCAGCTTGGGTAGCAAGGCGGGAATATCGCTGCGGATGATGCTCCACAGGGTGTCGTTATCGATGCCGAGATAGCCGTGTATCAACCGGTTGCGCGTAGCGATGACGAGCCGCCACGGAATCTGCGGATTGGTCGCGCGGACCGGGTCCGGGACATGAGCCGCCGCCTCGCCGATCAGTTCCAGGTTGCGCACGGCAGCATCGTAATTCAGTCCGCTGGCAATGAAGCCCGCTTGATCCAGGCCTTCGGTGTAGGCAATGACCTTTTCAGCAAAGCCGATCATGTCGTCGATATAGAACCGCCATTCACGCTGCCCGGCATTAGACACGGACCGCCTCCTTTTCAATGAATGGCCTCAGCTCTGCACGCAGGGCCTTTTCGGTCACCAGATCGACCTCGCAGCCGAGCAGGTCTTCGAGATAGAACTGGACGCCGAAGTAGCGCTCCGATGTTGCCGGGCCGTCGAAGGCGACCAGGATGTCGATGTCGCTGTCGCTTTGCGCGGCATCGCGTGCGGTGGAACCGAACAGGGCAAGCTGCGTTACCCCGTAGCGGGTCGCCAGCACGGGTTTGCTCTGGGTGAGCAATTCAAGGGCGCGTGCGCGGTTCATTGCAACCTCCATTCAAAAGCAAGAGTCGTTTTTTCAGAAACGGGTTGGCATAGTCGATTCCTCGGTTCGTCAATCCGTTTGTCGCGCGTCGGCAACAGCCGGATCGAATGCTCCATCCCGCCGTCGCGATGCGTGAAGGCGCTGCCGGTGTTGTGCTGCGGCCCGCCAGGATATTAAACCTATTGAATTCGATGGATTTGAAGTTGGGGTTGTACAACTGCCCGAATATCCTGCCCTGGACGCCGGCCTGCTGTGCCACACCGGAGAGGAGCAATATTCGCGGCTCCAGCTTCGGCCGGTTCTCCTTGCCGATCCAGGTGAGTTCGAGGTCTTGTTTCTGCGCCATGGGCGTATATAGCAACAGATTGATTCATTTAGTATTTATGTTAATTGTCGTTTTCAAGTGAAGTAAAATCGCCCGCTCAAGCCCAATATGGAACGTATTCGGCGAACTTGGACGACGGCGAGTCGCCGCCGATGCGCTTGATGGCGTCGCGCACTTCCTTGCCGACTTGCTCGTGGGTGCGGATGGCCTGTTGCTGGTCGCGTATGCCTTCGCGGGCGAGCTTGTCGCGCGCCTGGGTCATGCGGAACTGGTTGGCGGCGAGTTCGGTGGCGTTCATGCGGTCCATCAGGTTTTCTTTTTCGGGAATGCCCTTTCTTGCCTTGATGTCGTCGCGGCCCAGGCCGCCGTACAGCCCCTTGTAACCGGCGTCGTGAAACACGCCGAACATTCTGCTTTGGACGCCGGCTTGTTGTGCCGCACCGGATAGGGCCTTGAATTCTTCGCCGGTTTGCTTGCGCAGTTCCAGTCGTTCCCGGTCGGCGGCCAACTGATCGGTGAGCTCCTGGCGGCGGGCCTGGACGGCGAAGTATTTCTGCGCCTGGGCGATTTCCGGTTTGCGCGGGTCGCCGTTCTGGGCGATGAGGTAGCAGGCGAAGCGGGAGGGGTGGTAGTCGGGAGCCGCATCGACTTGATGTGGGTTGAGGTCAACCTGGGCGCTGGCCACCGCGCCGGCGAGCTTTTCCGCGCTATCCGGCGGGCAGCGGCACGTCAGCTCGTGAGCGTAGTACTTGGCGTGGTAGTCGGTGATGCTCATTCCGCTGATTGCGCTCCGGATGTGTCGACAGGTGTGGCGAGGTGGCGTCGTCGAGGGCGACCGTCATTATACGTTCGTCGTAGGGCACCGGATTTTAAGAGCGCAGGTCAAGCGGTTCGCGCAGCACCTTCACCAGATGCCGGGCGATTTCCGCCGGCGTGCGCTTGCCCGGCCGGTACCAGGTGCGCGTCCAGTTGAGCGCGCCGAGCAGCTGCAGGCGCAGCAGGTTGCGGTCGATGCCGGCGGGCAGCGGCAGGGCCTCGATGAGGCGCCGGTAGAGGGCCTCGAAACGGTCGCGCTCGGCGCGCAACTGCCGCTGCATTTCCGGCGAATTGAAGAGGAACAGGCTGGCGCCGGTCCACACCGTCAGGTCGTTGCCCGAAACCAGGTGCTGGATGTGCACCGTGCAGGCGATTTCCAGCCGGGCCCAAGGATCGCGCGAGGCGGCCAGCGCGGTCTCGACGGCGCACGCCACCTCCCGCATGCCGGCCGAGTGGGCGGCCACGAACAGCTCATCCTTCGACGGGAAGTGGTAATACACCGAGCCGGGCTGGAGGCCGGCGGCCTGGGCAATGTCGCGGATGGAGGTGCGGGCGAAACCCTTGCGGCTGAACTCGCGCACCGCCACCGCCAGCAGGTGCTCGCGCGCCAGCAGCGGCCCATCGTTGCCGGGGCCATCGAGGCTGCCGCCGCGGCGCGCATCGATGCGACCCAGCGCCGCCTTCTGCGCGGCATTGAGGCGCGCCTGCCCCAGCTTTTTCAGCGCGGCGGCGCGCTTGGCGGCGGTTTCCAGGCCGTGGCGCTGCCAGATCCAGCGCACGCCGGCGGCGGAGACCTTGAGTCCCTTCTTTACCATGGCCTCGGCCACGCGCGCCTGTCCCCACTCCGGGTGATCGTGGGCGTGGCGCAGCACGGCGCGCTCGACTTCCTGGCGGCGGGTGGCGGGTGGCGGCGTTTTTGTCATGAGGCCACTTTAGCGCAAACTAACTAACCGAACAACTGTTTGACAAAGTTAGTAAACGCGGCGTATCGTGACATCACGTTGCGGCGTATGCCATGACCGCAGCCCATACCGATAACGAGGAGAAGACAAATGCAGATCCGCAAGCTCGCCCTATTGCTGTCCACGCTGTGCGCCGCCGGCGTGGCGCTGGCCGACATCACTGTCGGCGTCAGTGTTTCCGCCACCGGCCCGGCCGCCTCGCTCGGCATCCCCGAGAAAAATACCTTTGCCCTGCTGCCGAGCACGATTGCCGGCGAGAAGGTGAAGTGGGTGGTGCTCGACGACGCCACCGACCCCACCGCCGGCGTGAAGAACGTCCGCAAGATGATCAGCGAGGACAAGGCCGACGTGCTGATTGCTGCTACCGCGACGCCGGTCTCGATGGCGATCCTCGAAGTGGCGGCGGAGACAAAGACGCCGCAGATCGCCATGGCGCCGGTGCCGCCGGCCGGCGACAAGTCGGCCTGGATATTCTCGACGCCGCAGAACTTCGGCCTGATGGCCACCGCCATCGTCGAGCACATGGCGGCGAACGGCGTGAAGACGGTCGGCTTCATCGGCTATGCCGATCCCTACGGCGAGCTCTGGCTGAAGGCCATGCAGGGCGCGGCCGAGCCGAAAGGCATCAAGCTCGTCGCCGTCGAGCGCTACCAGCGCGCCGACACCAGCGTCACCGGCCAGGCGCTCAAGCTGATGGCGGCCAATCCGGATGCGGTGATCATCGCCGGTTCGGGCACGCCGGCCGTGCTGCCGCAATCGACGCTGGTCGAACGCGGCTACAAGGGCAAGTTCTACCAGACGCACGGTGTCGCCAACCGCGACTTCCTGCGCGTCGGCGGCAAGAACGTCGAAGGGACGATCTTCCCGGTCGGCCCGATGCTGCTGGCCGAGCAGCTGCCGGATTCGCATCCGTCCAAGAAGCCGGCGCTCGACTACGTCAAGCTCTACGAGGGCGCCCACGGCCCGAACAGCCGCAGCACCTTCGGCGCGCACGCCTACGACGCCTACCTGCTGCTCACCCGCGCCGTGCCGGAAGCCATGAAGAAGGCCAAGCCAGGCACGCCGGAGTTTCGCCTCGCCCTGCGCGATGCGCTGGAGAACGTCAAGGAGCTGCCCGCCGCCCACGGTGTGTTCAGCATGTCGCCGACCAACCACAACGGCTTCGACGCCCGAGCGGTGGTGATGGCGACGGTGGCGAACGGCGACTGGAAACTGCTGAAGTGAGCAAGCCGCCCTTCGCCAGCCTGCGCTTTGCGCCGGCGGCGGTGGAGGTCGACCGGCGCGCCGACGGCGCGCTGATCCTGCGTTCGCCGCAAAAGCTGGAAGCCTACCCTCGCTGCCTCGGCGAGCACCTGGAACGCTGGGCGCGGGAGGCGCCCGAGCGCTGCTTCCTCGCCGAGCGGGCCGGCGCCGGCTGGCGGCGGCTCAGCTACGGCGAGGCGCTGCCGCTGGTGCGCTCGATCGGCGCGGCGCTGCTGGCGCGCGGCCTGTCGACGGAGCGGCCGGCGATGGTGCTGTCCGACAATTCCATCGACCACGCGCTGCTCATGCTCGGCGCCATGCACGTCGGCGTGCCGGTGGCGCCGATCTCGCCGGCGTATTCCCTGATGTCGAAGGACTACGCCAAGGTGAAGGCCATCGTCGGGCTGCTCCAGCCAGGCCTGGTGTATGCCGCCGACGGCGCGAAGTTCGCCGGCGTGCTGGGGGCGGTGGACTTCGCCGGTACCGAGATCGTGATCGGCGCCAATCCGCCCGCCGGCGCGAAGTCGACGCCGTTCGACAGTCTGCTGAATCAGGCGGCCGGCGGCGAAGTGGATCGCGCCTTCGCCGCGGTCGGCCCCGACACGGTGGCGAAGTTCCTGTTCACTTCGGGCTCCACCGGCGAGCCGAAGGGCGTCGTCAACACCCAGCGCATGCTCTGCTCGAACCAGCAGGCCATCGCCCAGGTCTGGCCCTTCCTCGCCGAGACGCCGCCGGTGATCGTGGACTGGCTGCCGTGGAACCACACCTTCGGCGCCAACCACAACTTCAACATGGTGCTCGCGAACGGCGGCACGCTCTACATCGACGACGGCAAGCCGGTGCCCGGCCTGATCGAGAAGACCGTGGCCAACCTGCGCGAGGTGTCGCCGACCCTCTATTTCAACGTGCCGCGCGGCTTCGACGCGCTGATTCCCTTCCTCGAGCGGGATGCCGCGCTGCGCAAGAGCTTCTTCCGCGACCTGCAGATGATCTTCTACGCCGCCGCGGCCCTGCCGCAGAACCTGTGGGAGAAGCTGGAGGATCTCTCCGTCCGGGAACGCGGCAAGCGCACGGTGATGGTCTCGGCCTGGGGCGCGACGGAGACCGCGCCGATGGTGACCACGGTGCATTTCGAGATCGACCGCGCCGGCGTCATCGGCCTGCCGGCCCCCGGCACGGAACTGAAACTGGTGCCCAACGAAAACAAGCTGGAGCTGCGCGTGCGCGGCCCCAACGTCACGCCCGGCTACTGGAAGCGACCGGATCTCACGCAGGCGGCCTTCGACAGCGAGGGCTTCTACCGCATCGGCGACGCCGGCCGTTTTGCCGACAAGGACGATCCTTCGAAGGGCATCGAGTTCGACGGCCGCATCGCCGAGGACTTCAAGCTGATGAGCGGCGTCTGGGTGCATGTCGGCGCGCTGCGGGTGAAGGCGCTCGCGGCGCTGGCGCCGCTGGCCCAGGACATCGTCGTCACCGGGCACGACCGCGAGGAAGCCGGCTTCCTCGTCTTCGCCAATCCGGCCGGCTGCCGCGGCCTGTGCCCGGACCTGCCGGCGGAGGCGCCGCTCGACCGGGTGCTGGCGGATGCGCGCGTGACCGGCCGCCTGAAGGAAGGGATGGCGCTGCTGAAGCGGGAGGGCGGCGGCAGTTCCACCTACGCCGCGCGCGCGCTGCTGATGGCGGAGCCGCCTTCCATCGATGCCAACGAGATCACCGACAAGGGCTACATCAACCAGCGCGCCGTGCTCACGCGTCGTGCCGCGATGGTCGAGCGCCTTCATGCC
Organism: Rhodocyclaceae bacterium; assembly: GCA_013821865.1. Classification (GTDB taxonomy): domain Bacteria; phylum Pseudomonadota; class Gammaproteobacteria; order Burkholderiales; family Rhodocyclaceae; genus Desulfobacillus. The sequence continues at coordinate 1,634 of PNJM01000131.1, read as the reverse complement.
GAGCCTGCCGATGCTGCCGTGATCCGCCTGTAGCCCGGGCGAGTCCCTTTCCGGAAGGCGATGATTCCGCCCGCCAGGGCGGAGGGGTTTTTTTGACGATTTTTTCCGCAGGAGCCACAAGAATGAGCGAGCTTGTCAGTGTTTCGGTGCAGGGCGACATCGCCGTCGTCGCGGTCGACAGCCCTCCGGTGAATACCCTGTCCCGCGACGTGCGGGCCGGCCTGAAGGAATGCTTCGAGGCCCTGCGCGGCAAGCCGGACGTGAAGGCCGTTGTGCTGGCCTGCGCCGGCAAGACCTTCCTCTCCGGCGGCGACATGCGCGAATTCGAGACCGGCATCCTCGATCCCGGCTACCACGAGGTGCTGCGCCTGATCGAGGACAGCGCTGTGCCGGTGGTGGCGGCGCTGCACGGCACGGTGATGGGCGGCGGCGTGGAGACCGCCATCGCCTGCCATTACCGCGTTGCCGACGAAGGCACCCGGCTCGGCCTGCCGGAGATCACCCTCGGCATCATTCCCGGCGCCGGCGGCACGCAGCGCATGCCGCGCCTGATCGGCCTCGAACCCGCGCTGGACATGATGCTCGGCGGCAAGCCGGTCAGCGCGGCGCAGGCGAAGGCGCTCGGCCTGGTCGATGCGGTCGTCGCCGGCGACGTGGCTGGGGCCGCGCTCACCTATGCGCGCGAGCTCGTCGCAGCGGGAAAGGGCCCGCGCCGCACGCGCGAGCGCAGCGTCGCCGGGGCCGAGCAGGCCGCCGGGGTCATCGCCGCCCGCCGCGCCCAGGTAGCGCAGACGATGAAGAACCGCAACTCGCCGAACGTCCTGCTCGATGCCGTGCAGGCTGCGGTCGATAAGTCCTTCGACGAAGGCATCGCCCACGAGCGAGTGCTGTCGAACCAGGTCGAGCGCGCCGTCGAGGGACGCGCCTTCCGCCATCTCTTTTTTGGTGAGCGCGAGCTGCGCAAGATTCCCGGGCTGCCGGCCGACGTGAAGCCGCGCGCCGTGGCGAAGATCGGCATCGTCGGCGCCGGCACCATGGGCGGCGGCATCGGCATGTGCTTCGCCAATGCCGGCATTCCGGTGACGCTCGTGGATGCCGCCCAGGCCAGCCTCGACCGCGGGATCGCCATCATCCGCAAGAACTACGAGCGCTCGGTGACGCGCGGCAGCCTGAAGCCGGAGCAGTTGGAGCAGCGCATGGCGCTGATCACGCCGACGCTGGACTTTGCGGCACTCGGCCAGGCCGACCTCATCATCGAGGCGGTGTTCGAGAACATGGCGCTGAAGAAGGAGATCTTCGCGAAGCTGGATTCGGTGGCGAAACCCGGCGCCATCCTCGGCACCAACACCTCGACGCTCGACATCGACGAGATCGCCGCCGTCACACAGCGCCCGCAGGACGTCATCGGCCTGCACTTCTTCAGCCCGGCCAACGTCATGCAGCTGCTGGAGATCGTCCAGTGCGCGAAGACCGCGCCGGACGTGGTGGTCACGGCGCTCGACATCGCCAAAACGATCCGGAAGATCGGCGTCGTCGCCAAGGTCTGCTACGGCTTCATCGGCAACCGCATGATGGATCCCTACGGCCGCGAGGCCGAGCGCTGCGTCATGGAAGGCGCCACGCCGGAGGAGGTG
>PNJM01000130.1 GCA_013821865.1 Rhodocyclaceae bacterium | reverse complement strand
CGGCTGGCTGTTCCGTGTCGGCGATGACACGGTCAGCATCAAGGTGAACGGCCTGCTCGAATGCAACGACGGCGCCGTGCTGCACGAATGGGCGCTGGCGGGACGGGGACTGGCCTGGCGCTCGCTCTGGGAAGTCGGCGCCGACCTGAAAAGCGGCGCGCTGGTCCCGGTGCTGGACGAATTCGCCGCGCCGCCGACCGGCATCTACGCCGTGTTCCCGCAGCGCAAATATCTGCCGCTGCGCGTGCGCCTGCTCATCGACCACCTCAAGCACCACTACGGCAACGAAGCCTACTGGGGCGGAATGCACTGAGCTTGGTAAGATAGGCGCATGTCGAAACCCTCCCCCAAGCAGCAGCTCTTCGCCCAGCTCGCCCGCGCCGGGAAGGGCATTGCCCATCCGAGCCGCCTCGAACTCATCGAGGCGATGGCCCAGGGCGAGAAGAGCGTGGAGGCACTGTCGCGCGCCTGCGGCATGGCCTTTTCCAATGTGTCGCATCACCTGCAGATACTCAAGGACTGCGGCCTGGCCGTCTCGCGCAAGGAAGGGCTGCAGGTGTTCTACCGGCTTGCCGACGAGGAGATTCCGAAGATGCTGGCCGCCCTGCGGCGCATCGCTGAGCGGCAGCTGGCCGAGGTCGAGCGCATCGTGCGGGACAATTTCGAATCGCGCGACGCCCTGCAGCCGGTGCGGCGCGAGGAACTGCTGAAGATGGCCCGCCGCGGCGAGGCGATGGTGATCGACGTGCGGCCGGCCGAAGAGTACGAGGCCGGCCACATCGCCGGCGCCGTGAATGTCCCGCTCGATGCGCTGCCGCGCTTCCTCAAGAAGCTGCCGAAGGAGCAGGAGATCGTCGCCTACTGCCGCGGCCCCTACTGCATGCTGGCTTTCGAGGCGGTCGAGAAGCTGCGCAAGAAGGGTTACCGCGCGCGCCGGCTGGAAGAGGGCTTTCCCGAGTGGCAGGCCGAGCGCCTGCCGGTCGGCAAGGGCGAGTGAAGCAACCCTGCTGCGCCGCCTCGCTCTGCGTCAGCCGTCCTGCGTTCCATCCTTCATACGCCTCTTCGAATCTCATCTTCCGGATCTCCTGTAGCACTTCCGTCCGTCTCATCTCGTACCCCCTTCAGGGCACTATGACGACCGGACAGATTGCGTGCTACAAAACCGGACAACCCATTAACTCCCAACAAATCGAAAAAGGATAGCTTGCCATCATCGGCCATTGAGGCTACTATTCAAAAGAACGTAAGAATACAATCTTTAGGGAGCCATTTATGCAAACCTATCTCCTCATCCTCAACGATCCACCCTACGGCACCGAGCGCAGCTACAACGGCTTGCGCCTGGCCCGCTCGCTGCTCAACACCAACGAAGCCGAGGTGAAGGTGTTCCTCATGGGCGACGCCGCCTCCTGCGCCAAGGGCGGGCAGAAGGTACCGAGCGGCTTTTACAATATCGGTGACATGCTCGGCGCGGTGATCCGCCGCAAGGGCACCGTGGCGGTGTGCGGCACCTGCATGGATGCGCGCGGCATTGCCGACGCGGACCTGGTGCAGGGCGCCTTGCGCGGCACCATGGATCTGCTGACCGAATGGACCGAGGGGGCCGAGAAGGTCCTGGTGTTCTGATCATGAGCCGCACCGCGCTGGTTCTCGGCGCCGGTCTGGGCGGACTAGTTGCCGCCGAGAGCTTGCGCAAGCTGCTGCCGAAATCGGATCGCGTCATTGCGGTGGATCGCGTAGCCGACCATTTCTTTCCGCCTTCGCTGCTCTGGCTGATGGTCGGCGAGCGGGCGCCGGCGGATTTCTCGCGTCCCCTGGCGCGGCTGGCCGCGCGCGGCGTCGAATTTCGTCAGGGCAGCGTGACGCGGATCGATCCCGCAGGCCGGCAGGTCGAGATCGACGGACAGGCAATCGGCGCAGATGCGCTGGTGGTCGCCTTGGGTGCCGAATACGCGCCGGAGACAATACCGGGCCTGAGCGAAGGCGGCCTGACGTTCTATACCCTGGAGGGCGCGGCGGCCGTGCGCGATGCCTTGGCCGAATTCACCGGCGGTCGCATCGTCATTCTGACTGCCGCGCCGATGTACAAGTGCCCGGCAGCGCCCTACGAGGCTGCCCTGCTGGTGGAGGACTTTCTCCGCCGCCGTGGTTTGAGAGACAGCACGACGATCAAGTTCTTCGCCGCCGAGCCGCAGCCGATGGCCGTGGCTGGGCCGGAAGTCGGTGCGGCAGTGCGCGGCATGATCGAGGCGCGCGGCATCGCCTACCACCCGGAACATCAGGTGAAGACTGTCGACTCCGTTGCGCGCCGCATCGACTTCGCCAACGGCGTGTCGGCCGATTTCGATCTGCTGCTCTACGTGCCGCCGCACCGGGCGCCGGCGGTGGCGCGCGAGGCCGGGCTGACCAACGAGGCCGGCTGGATACCCGTCGACCGGCATACGCTGCAGACAAAATTCGACGGCGTCTTCGCAATCGGCGACATCACCACGATACCGCTGAAGATGGGCCGGCCGCTGCCCAAGGCAGGTGTCTTCGCCCACGGCCAGGCCGAAACCGTGGCGGCCAACATCGCGCATGCCTGGACCGGCAAGGGCCAATCGCGCCGCTTCGACGGCTACGGCATGTGCTTCATCGAGGCCGGCGGCGGCCGTGCCGGCATCGGCAAGGGCAACTTCTACGCCGAGCCGACGCCCCAAGTCGAAGTGCGCGGGCCGAGCCTGATGTGGCACGCCGGCAAGATCCTCTACGAAAAGTATTGGCTGTACCGCAGATTCTGAGCCCGGCAGAATGCGCGCATGTCGCCGGAGCAATACGATGTCTGGTATGAAACCCCGCGCGGCGCCTGGATCGGCGGCATCGAATACGGTTTGCTGGTGCGACTGCTGCAGCCGCGCGCTGGCGAAACGCTCCTGGACGTCGGCTGTGGCACCGGTCATTTCACGCGATGCTTTGCCGGCGGTGGGGCGATCAACACGGCAATCGGTGCTGATACGGATGCGGCCGCCGTGCGCTTTGCCGCCGGCCGCGGCCAGGCAGCGTATCTGGTCGCTGACGCTGCGCGGCTGCCCTTTGCCGACCGCAGTTTCGACCTGGTGATCGGCGTGACCGCACTGTGCTTCATGTCGGACGAGCGCCGCGCCCTCGCGGAAATGCTGCGCGTCGCCCGCCGCCGCGTCGCGCTCGGTCTGCTCAACCGGCGCAGTCTGCTCTGGCTCGGCAAGGGCCGCCATGGCGGCCGCGGTGCCTACCGTGGCGCGCACTGGCACACGCGGCGCGAAGTCCTCGATCTGTTCGCCGGCCAGCCGGCGCGCAACCTGTCGCTGCGCAGCGGAATCGTGCTGCCGGGCGGCGGTGGTCTGGCACGGCGTGCGGAGCCGCTGCTCGGCAGGCTGTCGCCGTGCTGCGGAGCCTTCATCGGCGTGGCGGCGGATGTCGTGCCGCAGGGGGGCTGACGGCAATGTGCGAACTCTTCGGCATGAGCGCCAGCCAACCCGTGACTGCCGGTACGGCGCTGGAAAGGCTGCGCCAGCGCGGCGGCCGCGAGGCGGACAACCCCGATGGCTGGGGCCTGGCCTGGCGGGACGGCGGCGGTTTCGAGATTCGCAAGCGGCCTGCGCCGGCCTGCCGCAGCAGGCAGTTCGCCCGCCTGTGCGTGGAAACGCAATCGGATCTGATCCTGGCGCATGTCTGCAAGGCGCGCTTCCCGCCCGTGCGGACGTTCGCAAATACCCACCCGTTCCGGCGCGCCTGCTGCGGCAGGGAATGGGTGTTCGCCCACAACGGACTGGTGCCGGATATCGTGGAGATCGAGCGTTGCAGCGGCAATCCGGTCTGCCGCCCGACGGGCGAGACGGATTCCGAGTTTGCCTTGTGCCACCTGCTCGGCCACATCGCGCGGCATTTCGACAGCCATGCCGGGAAGAATCCGTTTTTCGGCGTCGAGCCGCTCGCCGAGGTGAGCGGGCTGATCGCCTCGTTCGGCAAGTTCAACTTCCTGATGTCGGACGGCGAGTACCTGATTGCCTACGGCCACGACCGTCTTCACTATCTGGACCGGCGCGGTTCCGGCGGGCCGAACGGCGCTTGCGCCGACCTGGCCATGGTGGCAACGGAGCCCCTCGGCGGGGAAAAAGGGTGGACAGCTTTCGATCCGGGCGAACTGCGAGTGTACCGCCATGGCAAAATGGCCGGACGCGCGACAATCCGCAGCCGGCCGCCCAAGCAGCAGCAATGACAGACAGATCTTCCGCGTCCGAAGACCTCATGCCCCCGAAGCCAACCGGTCGGGCCGAGCCGCGTCGTCCCATTGCGCCGAAGGCATGGCGTTTCGCGGCGTGCGCCATGGCGCTGGCGATGCTGGCGGGCGCGGCGCAAAGTCAGTCCCCGTGGCACGGCGCGCGGGACGGCGTCGAAGTCAAGGCCACGGCCCTGACGCGGCCTGCCGTGCTGGCCTTCTACCAGGCACGCGGCTTTTCGGCGGAAGCCATCGCGCCGTATGCCGATGCCTGCGTCTTCTCCTTCGAGGTGCGCAATGCCGGCAAGGGGCCGCTGCGCTTGCGCCTGGCCGACTGGCGCGCCGCGGGCAGGCAGGGCGGTGCGCGTTTCACGCTGCCGGATGAGTGGGACGCCAACTGGGCCGGACGGGGCGTGCCGCAGGCGGCGCGCATTGCCTTTCGCTGGGCGCAGTTCCAGGCCGAGCAGGAGTTCGCGCCGGGCGACTGGATCATGGGCATGACCGCGCTGGAACGGCGCATCGCCGGTCCGTTCCGCCTCACCCTGCGTTTTTCCGACAAGAACCGACAACATGAAATCGCCATCGACAACATCACCTGTGCTTCACTCGACTGAGCGCCGCCGCGCGCTGGTTCGCCTTGCCGGACTCGGCTGCCTGCTCGCCGCCGGGCCGCTTGCGGCGCAGGGCGGCGGCATGACGCCGCTGGCCGGCACGCCGGCCGCGCCGCCGCTGGCGCTGCCCGATGTCGACGGCAAGCCGGTGGATCTGGCGGCCTACCGCGGCCGCCTGGTGCTGGTGAATTTCTGGGCCACCTGGTGCCCGCCCTGCCGGCGCGAATTTCCCTCGCTCGGCCGCGTCATGAAACTCTTCAAGCCATCGGAACTGGCCGTGCTGGCGGTGAATGTCGGCGAGGACGCCGAGACCATCTTCTCCTTCACCGGCGCCACCGACGTGACGATCCTGCTCGATCGCGATTCGGCCGCCATGCGGCGCTGGCCGGTGAAGGGCCTGCCGACGACTTTCATCGTCGACAGGCAGGGCCGGCTGGCGCTGCGCGCCGTCGGCGGGCGGGATTTCGACGGAGCGGCCATCGTCGCGCAAATGCGCGCGCTGCTGAAGAACACCTGACAGGAGGAATGTTATGAATGTGAAACAGGGGCTGTCTACCCGGTGCGTGCATGCCGGCGAGATCGCCGATGCGCACGGTTCGCCGCACACGCCGATCTACAACACCACCACCTTCAAGTTCGCCTCGACCGCCGATCTACTCGACGTCGTCGACGGCCGCAAGCCGGGCAGCCTGTACACCCGCTACGGCCTCAACCCGACCATCTTCGCGCTGGAGGAAAAGCTCGCCGCGCTGGAAGGCGCGGAGGCGGCCTGGGCCTTCTGCTCGGGCATGGCGGCGGAGGCGGCGCTGTTCATGACGCACGGCCGCGAAGGCATCGCCTGCATCGGCGACGCCTACGGCGGCACGCTGGAGCTGATCGGCGCGCAGTTGCCGCTGCTCGGCGTGCGCACCCATCTGCTGCTCGGCAGCGAGCTGGACCTGCTGGAAGCGCGCCTGCGCGACGGTTGCGGCCTGGTGTTCCTCGAGACGCCGACCAATCCGCGCATGGAAATCTTCGACATCGCTTCAATCGCCGACCTGGCGCACCGCCACGGCGCGCGGCTGGCGGTGGACAACACCTTCGCCTCGCCGGTGAACCAGCGGCCGCTGGAGCTCGGCGCCGACTTCGTCGTGCACAGTGCGACGAAATATCTCGGCGGCCACAGCGACATCACCGCCGGCGCCCTCATGGGCAGCAAGGAATTGCTGGCGCCGGTGTGGAACTGGCGCAAGAACCTCGGTCAGATGCCGGCGCCGGAGACCGCCTCGCTGCTCGCGCGCAGCCTGCGCACGCTGGTGGTGCGCGTCGAGCGGCAGAACGCCACGGCGCAGGCGGTGGCCGAGGCGATGGCGCGGCATCCTCAGGTGGAGCGCGTGTTCTATCCCGGACTGCCCGGCTTCCACGGCCACACCCTGGCGAAACGCCAGATGAAGGGCTTCGGCGGCATGCTCAGCATCGAGGTGAAGGGCGGCGGCGCGGCGGCCACGCGCGCGGCCGACCGGCTACGGCTGTTCGCCCTGGCGCCCAGCCTGGGCGGCGCCGAGAGCCTGGTGACGCAGCCGACCACCACCACCCACCACGGCCTGACGCCGGAGGAACGGACGCGGCGCGGCATCTCGGAGGGCATGCTGCGCCTCTCCGTCGGCCTGGAGGATGCGGCCGACCTCATTGCCGATCTGGAGCAGGCCCTGAAGGAATGACATGAAACGCATCTGCATCATCGGCACTGGCTTTGCCGCGCTCTCGGCGGCGCGCCGGTTGCGGCAACTCGACCGGCAGGCCGAGATCAGCGTCATCGGCCCGCGGCCGGAACTGGTCTTCCTGCCCAGCCTGATCTGGCTGCCTTCGGGGATGCGCAAGGCTGAAGACCTGCGCATTCCTCTGGATAATTTTTTCCGGCGCAACGACATCCGCTTCGTCGCCGGCGAGGCGACGGGCCTGGAGCAGGGCGGACGCACCGTGCTCACCACGGCGGGGCCGGTGCAGAACGACGGCCTAGTCGTCGCCTGCGGCGGCCGCTTCATCAAAAAGCTGCCCGGCATCGAGCACGCCATCACGCCCTGCGAGGGCATCGCCGCGGTGGAGCGCCTGCGCGACCGCGTCGCGGCCATGCAGGAGGGCACCATCGCCCTCGGCTTCGCCGGCAATCCGAACGAACCGAGCGCGATGCGCGGCGGGCCGATGTTCGAATTTCTCTTCGGTCTCGACACGCAATTGCGGCGCGAGGGGCGGCGCGAGAAGATCAAGCTGGTGTTCTTCAACCCGATGCCGAATCCCGGCAATCGCCTCGGCGAGAAGGCCGTCGAGCGCCTGCTCAATGAAATGAAGCGGCGCGACATCGCCACCCATCTCGGCCACAAGCTGGTGGGCTTCGAGGCGGACAAGGTGAAGACCGAAGGCGGCGAATTTGCCGCCGACCTGATCGTCTTCATGCCCGGCCTCACCGGCAACGCCTGGTTCGACAACACCGACCTGCCGCGCTCGCCGGGCGGGCTCATCAAGGCCGATGCGCACTGCCGGGTCGAGGGGCGCGAGTGCGTCTATGTGGCGGGCGATGCCGGCAGCTTTCCGGGCCCGGACTGGATGCCCAAGCAGGCGCACATGGCCGATTTGCAGGCGGAGACGGCGGCGGAAAATCTATTGGCGGAATTGAGCGGCGCTGCCGCCGACAAGACCTTCAAGGTCGAGTTGCTGTGCATCGTCGATTCGCTCGATTCGGGCATGCTGGTGAAGCGCACACCGGACGGCGCCATGGCGCTGCCGCCGCTCGGCCTGATGCACGGCGCCAAGGCCTTCTTCGAG
>PNJM01000129.1 GCA_013821865.1 Rhodocyclaceae bacterium | reverse complement strand
CGGACATCGGCAAGCGCTGGACCGAGCATTTCGGCGTCGAGATCCTCGACGGCATCGGCTCCACCGAGATGCTGCACATCTTTCTGTCCAACCGCCCCGGCGAGGTGCGCTACGGCACCACCGGCAAGGCGGTGCCCGGCTACGAGATCCGCCTGATCGGCGAGGACGGCCATCCGGTGCCACAGGGCGAGATCGGCGAACTGCAGATCAACGGGCCGACCTCGGCCATCATGTACTGGAACAACCGCGGGAAATCGCGCCACACCTTCATGGGCGAGTGGACGCGCAGCGGCGACAAGTACACGCGCGACGCGGACGGCTACTATCACTACTGCGGCCGCTCCGACGACATGCTCAAGGTCTCCGGCATCTATGTCTCGCCCTTCGAGGTCGAGGCGGCGCTCATGACGCACGAGGCGGTGCTCGAAGCCGCCGTGGTGGGGCACGCCGACACGGACGAACTGGTCAAGCCGAAGGCCTATGTCGTGCTCAAGCCCGGCATCGAGGCCTCGGATGCCCTTGCCGACAAGCTCAAGCAGCATGTCAAGGACAAACTGGCGCCCTACAAGTACCCGCGCTGGCTGGAGTTCAAGGCGGAACTGCCCAAGACCGCCACCGGCAAGATCCAGCGCTTCAAGCTGCGCTGAACTGCGGCCGGATCCGCCATGCGCGTTCTGATCATCGAGGACGATCCCGACATCGCAGGGAACCTCTGCGATTTCCTCGAGAACCGCGGCCATGCGGCGGATATCGCACAAGACGGCATCATGGGCCTGCATCTTGCGGTGTCGCATGATTTCGATGTCATTGTCCTGGACCTCGGCTTGCCCGGCATGGACGGTCTGTGCCTGTGCCGCAAGCTGCGCCGCGAGGCGCGGCGGGATGTGCCCATCCTCATCCTGACGGCGCGCGACGTGCTCGACGACAAACTGGCGGCCTTCGACTGCGGCGCCGACGACTACCTGATCAAGCCCTTCGCGCTGCGCGAGGTGGAGGCGCGCCTGCATGCCCTCGTCGCGCGCCGCTGCGGCCGCGTGGTCGACAGCAGGCTGGTGTTCGACAGGATCGAATTCGACCCGTCCAGCATGGCCGTCCTGGTGGACGGCCGTCCGGTGCACCTCTCGCGCAAGTGCCTGCGCCTGCTCGAAACGCTGATGCGCGAGCCGAATCGCGTCCATGCCCGTTCCGAGCTGGAGCACGCAGTGTGGGGCGACGAGCAGCCGATGAGCGACACCCTGCGCAGCCACATGCACATGCTGCGGCGCGCCCTGACCGATTCGCGCGGCAGCTCCCCGATCGAGACAGTGCATGGCATCGGCTACCGCTTCGCCCACCACAATGCCCATCCGGCATAGCCTCCGCCTCAAGTTCGCCTCGACCTTCGCCCTGGCTGGCCTGGTGCTGGTGCTGTCCCATGCCGTCGCCATCCAGCAGCTCAATCGCCACCAGGAAGCGCAACTGATTGACCAGATCGTCTCGGACGAGATGGAAGACCTGATGCAGCGCTACGAGCGAAACGGGACGGTGGACGATCTGCCCTACAGCAGGCTGCAGCACTTCGTGGTCAGGCCGGATACCGAGGCGCTTTCGCTGCGCAAATGGTTCCGCGCCAGCTGGCTGGTGCACGGCTTCATCGCGCGCGAGCCCGACGGCTGGCGCCTGCTGCCGGAGGAACTGCGCGAGCTGCCGCCGGGTTTCCACGATGTCGTCAGCGACGACAACCTCTATCGCGTCGAGGTGCGGAAAATCGGCAGCGTGCACTTCTACATTGCCTATTCCCTGGCGCTGCACCAGGAGCGGGGCCGCAAGTTCTCCTGGGCGCTGATGGTGAGCGCCGGGCTGACCGCCCTGGTCACCGTGCTGATGGGACTCTGGCTGTCGGGGCGCCTGACGCGGCAGATCGTCGACCTGGCTTACCGCGTGAGGCGGCTGGACGGTCCTGCTGCGGACGATGCGCTCGCAAGCCATTACCGGGAGCGGGAAGTCGCCGAACTGGCAGCCGCCTTCGATGCCTATCACAAGCGCACGGTCCGCCTGCTGGAGCGGGAGCGCGCATTCACCGCCGATGTCAGCCATGAACTGCGCACGCCGCTGACGGCCATCCAGACCGGCAGCGAATTGCTGATCGACGAATCCAGCCTCTCGCCCAGGGCACGCGAGCAGGTCGAGCGCATTTCCAGGGGCGCGACGCGGCTTTCCGGGCTCGTCAATGTCTTTCTGCTGCTGGCGCGGGAACAGGATGGCGGCGTGCGCGATGCGATCGACCTGCTGGAATGCGCCGGGCAGGCCGTGGAATCGGTGCGCGAGCGGGCGGAGGCCAAGGGGCTGGCGCTCGAAGTGGCGATCCCGCCGGGCATCGTCGTGAATGCCCCGCGCAACGCCTTGCAGGTGGTGCTGTCCAACCTGCTCGGCAATGCGGTCCGCTATACCGAGCATGGCGGCATCCGCCTGGCGGCGCAGGCGAATACGGTGGAGATCGTCGATACCGGCTGCGGCGTCGAACCCGGCAATATCCCCGACCTGTTCCGCCGCTTCCGCCGCGGCGATTCCCACAGCGGAGAAGGTTTCGGCCTCGGCCTGGCCATCGTCAAGCGCATATGCGAGCAACTCGGCTGGCGCATCGGCATCGAGCCGCGCGCCGAGGGCGGCACCCGCGTGCTGCTGACGCTGGCGGCGTGATTTGACGAAAATTTCACAACTCCATGACCTCGATTTAACGGCGCCCCCCCTAGACTTCCTGCCCAGACAAGAATCCGCCACATGCATGAGCGGGTCGAAAACCGGAGGAGGGTAGGCGATGCGCGTAAGCGTAAGGGGATGGCTGTGCGTAGGCATGCTGGCGCTGGCGGCGACGGCAGCGCGGGCGCAGGTCGTGATTGCGCAAGTGGCGCCGATGAGCGGGCCGATCGGCGTCGAAGGCGTCGAGTACAACTCCGGCATCAAGCTGGCCATTGCCGCGGCCAATGCCTCGGGCGGCGTGCTGGGGCAGAAGATCGCCCTCCAGACCGAGGATGATGAGTACAACCCCGACAAGACCGTGGCGGCCATCCGCCGGCTCGGCCGATCCGAGGTGGTGGCCCTGCTCATGCCGGTCGGCTCTCCGGCCATGACGAAAGTGCTCGCCGAGCGCGTCCTCGACCAGACCGGCTTGCCCGTCATCGGCGTGGTGCCGGGGGCGGAACCGTTCCGCAAGCCGCACAACCCCCTGCTTTTCCACGTGCGTGCCGGCGACCTGGACCAGTACCGCAAGATCATCGAACATTCGCTCACCGTCGGCATGCGCCGGATTGCCGTGGTCTATGTCGATATCCCGTTCGGCAAGGCCGGGCTCGGGGCCGTCGAGAAGATGCTCAAGGAGCGCGGCCTCGACCCTGCGGTGCGCGCGGCGATTGCCATGGCCGGGCCGGAGAGCCTGGCGCAGGCCATGGCGGCCATCGCCCGCGCCAACGCCGACCTGGTTTTGCTGATCAGCCCGGCCAAGCGGGCCGGCGAGTTCGTCGCAGCGGCGCGCGAAGCCGCGATGCAGGCGCCGATCACGACCCTGTCCTATGGCCATGCCGACACCATCTGCCGCGTCGCTTCCGCTGAAAAAGCCGTCGGCGTCGGCGTGGCGCAAGTGTTTCCGAACGTCCGCAACCGCGCGCTGCGCATTGTGCGGGAATACCAGAATGACCTCGGCCGCTTCGGCGCCAACGGCGCCAAGCCTTCCCTCATGCAGTTCGAGGGCTACATCGCCGCGAAAGTGCTGATGGAAGGGCTGCGCCGCGCCGGCAAGGCGCCTGGCCGGCAGAAGCTGGTGCGCGCCCTCGATTCGATGCGCGAGTTCGACCTGGGCGGCTTCATGGTCGATTTCTCCGAAAGCAAGCACGACGGATCGGGGTTTGTCGACATGAGCATCATTGGCAGGGATTGCCAGTTGATCTATTGAGGTGAAGCAATGCATGTCGGCTTGACGAAGGGTAGCGGAAGTGCTGTGATTCGTACCTGCAGGTTCGCGGAAGCAAAAAGCGAAGCGCCCAGTAACCATAATCCCTTGAGGAGGAAAGCATGAAGAAAAATATACCAGGCGGTTTCGATCGCCGCGAATTCCTGAAAGGCTCGGCCGCCATCGCCGGCGCCACTGCCGTCGGCACGCTGGCGCCGTTCGGCCTGGCCCGGGCGCAGGGGGCGAAGCTGCGCGTCGGACTGATGCTGCCCTACACCGGCACCTACACGCCGCTCGGCGTCGCCATCACCAACGGCTTCAAGCTGGCGGTCGAGGAACGCGGCGGCAAGCTGGGCGGGCGGGAGATCGAGTACTTCGTCGTCGATGACGAATCCAACCCGGCCAAGGCGCCGGAGAACACCAACAAGCTCATCCAGCGCGACAAGGTCGATGTCCTGATCGGCACGGTGCATTCCGGCGTGGCCATGGGCATGGCCAAGATCGTGCGCGAGACCGGTATCCTGTGGATCAATCCGAACGCCGGCGCCGACGAAGTGACCGGCCCGCTGTGCGCGCCCAACATCTTCCGCACCTCGTTCTCCAACTGGCAGACGACGCACGCCCTCGGCAAGGTGCTCAAGGCCAAGGGCCACAAGACCGCCGTTTTCATCACCTGGAAGTACGCCGCCGGCGAGCAGATGATGCAGGGCTTCAAGGAAGGCTTCGAGAAGGAGGGCGGCAAGCTGGTCAAGGAGCTCTACACGCCTTTCCCGCAGGTGGAATTCCAGGCGCTGCTCACCGAGATCGCCAATATCAAGCCTGACGCCGTGGTGGCCTTCTTCGCCGGCGGCGGCGCGGCCAAGTTCCTCAAGGACTACCAGGCTGCCGGCCTCAAGGGCAAGATTCCGCTCTACGGCTCGGGCTTCCTCACCGACGGCGTGCTGGATGCCGTGGGCGACGCCGCCGAGGGCGTCGAAACCACGCTGCATTACGCCGATGGCCTGGATGTCAAGAAGGACAGGGCTTTCCGCCTGGCCTACGCCAAGACCTACAAGCTGCAGCCCGACGTGTATGCCGTGCAGGGCTACGATGCCGGCCAGCTGCTCGCCACCGGCCTCGATGCGGTGAAGGGCGACATCTCGAAGAAAGCGGACATGATCAAGGCCATGGAAGCCGCCAGGATCGACAGCCCGCGCGGACAATGGACCCTCTCCAAGGCGCACAACCCGGTGCAGGACATGTACCTGCGCAAGGTGGTCGGCAAGGAGAACAAGGTGCAGGGCGTGGCCTGGAAGGCGCTCGCCGATCCGGCGCGCGGCTGCAAGGCGTAGTCTTTTCCGGAATCGAACGGCGGCAGAGGCCTGCCGCCGTTTTTTTTACCCTTCCCGATGGATTTTGCCTTCATCCTCATCCAGCTGCTCAACGGCCTGCAATACGGCCTGCTGCTGTTTCTCGTCGCCAGCGGGCTGACGCTGATCTTCGGCATCATGGGCATCATCAACCTGGCCCATGGCAGCTTCTACATGGTCGGCGCCTATCTTGCCTGGTCGCTCTCCAGCATGACCGGCAGCCTGACCACGGCGATCCTGCTCGGCATCCCGCTGACGGTGATCCTCGGCATGGGGCTGGAGCGGCTGCTGTTCCGCCATCTCTACCAGCGCGACCACCTCTACCAGGTGCTGCTCACCTACGGCCTGATCCTGGTTTTCGAGGAACTGCGCAGCGTGATCTGGGGCGACGACGTGCACGGCGTCGCGGTGCCGGCGCTGCTCGGCTACTCCATCCCGCTCACGGAAAACCTGTCCTACCCGGTGTACCGCCTTGCCATCTCGGGCGTCTGCCTGCTGCTCGCGGCCGGGCTGTATTTCCTCATCCAGAAGACGCGGCTCGGCATGATGATCCGGGCCGGCGCCTCCAACCGCGAGATGGTCCAGTCGCTTGGCATCGACATCAAGCTCATCTACACGCTGGTGTTCGCCCTCGGCATCGCGCTGGCGGCCTTCGCCGGCATGATCAACGCGCCGCTCTCGTCGGTATTCCCGAACATGGGCAGCCAGGTGCTGATCATCTGCTTCGTCGTCGTGGTGATCGGCGGCATCGGCTCGGTCAAGGGCGCCATGGCGGCCTCGCTGATGATCGGCCTGGCCGAGACCTTCGGCCAGGTGCTGGTGCCCGAGGTGGCCGGCATGATCGTCTATGTGCTGATGGCCATCGTGCTGGTGTGGCGGCCCGAAGGCCTGTTCAAGCGGGCGTGACATGAACCGCTCGCGCGTCACCAACATCCTGCTGATCGCTGCCGCGATTCTGCTCGCGCTGTTCCCGCTGGCCGAAAGCACCTTCTATACGCAGCTGCTCACCAAGGTCATGATCATGGCCATCTTCGCCATGAGCCTCGACCTGCTGGTCGGCTACACGGGACTGGTCAGCTTCGGCCATGCCGCCTACTTCGGCCTCGCCGGCTACGCGCTGGCGCTGATGGTGCCCAAGTACGAGGTGGCCAGCCTGTGGTGGACGCTGCCCGCCGCGATGGGCGCCTGCCTGCTGTTCGCGCTCGTCACCGGCATGCTGGTGCTGCGCACGCGCGGCATCTTCTTCATCATGGTGACGCTGGCCTTCGCCCAGATGCTGTTCTTCATCTTCCACGACACCAAGTTCGGCGGCGGCTCGGACGGCATCTACATCTACGTGAAACCCGAGTTGAAGGTCGGCGGCTTCGAAGTGGCCAGCCTGGAACGGCTGGACCACTTCTACTGGCTGGTGCTGCTGCTCATGGCTGCAGTCTTCCTGCTGCTGCGCCGCGTGCTCGGCTCGACTTTCGGCCGCGCCCTGGTCGGCATCAAGATGAACGAGCACCGCATGCGCGCGCTGGGCTTTCCGGTCTTCCGCTACCAGCTGGCGAGCTTCGCGCTCTCCGGCGCGCTGGCGGGCATGGCCGGCTATCTCGCCGCCGTGCAGTACGGCTTCGTGAATCCGGAGATCCTCTCCTGGCACCAGTCGGGCGCCGTGCTCATGATGGTCATCCTGGGCGGCATGGGCACGCTCTACGGGCCGGTGATCGGCGCCTTCGCCTTCGTGCTGCTGCAGGAAGTCATGTCGAACCAGTCGTGGTTCGGCGCCTCGGCCAGGCACTGGCAGCTGGCCATGGGCATCTTCGTCATCCTGGTGGCGCTGTATTTGCCGCAGGGCCTGGCCGGGCTGCTGCAGAAAGTCGGCAGGAAACCCGAGATCGCCGAGGCCGCCGATGAGTGACTACCTGCCCCCCACCCCCCTTCCCGAGGAAGGGGGTGGCTTCGGCTCGCTGCGCTCGCAGTCATTGGCTGGCCCCGCCTTGGGGCGGCCCGGCGAAGGGGCCGTGCCGATTCTCCGCACGAAAGAATTGACCAAGCGCTTCGGCGGCCTCACCGCCGTGGACAAGGTGTCGCTCGATCTGCACATCGGCGAAGTGCATGCCGTCATCGGTCCCAACGGTGCGGGCAAATCCACGCTGACGAACCTGCTCTCCGGCGACCTGCCGCCGACTTCGGGCGAGGTCGTGTTCGAGGGCAGCGACATCGCCGGCCTGTCCTCCGACCGCATCTCGCGCCTCGGCATCGGCCGCAGCTACCAGAAGACCAACATCTTCCTGCCGTTCAGCGTGTTCGACAACTGCCGCCTGGCGGCGCAGTCGCGCACGCCGCACGCCTGGCGCGTCTTCCACCGCGCACCGGGTTTCAACGACATCAACCGGCTGGCGGCCGAGGCGATGGAGGCGGCCG
>PNJM01000128.1 GCA_013821865.1 Rhodocyclaceae bacterium | reverse complement strand
CATGATCTGGCGGCAACCGCCCTGATGTGGCTGGCTGCCTACTGGATCCGCTTCAACTTCGAGATTCCGCCGGAGTTTCTCGCTTCATCCTGGCACGCCCTGGGCTGGGTGATGCCGCTCTATGCGGTGGTCTATCTGAGGTTCGGCCTGTACCGTGGCATCTGGCGCTACGCCAGCATGGGCGACCTGCGCCGCCTGTTGATCGCAGTCGGCCTGGGCGCTGTCGCCACGGCCGGTATCGCTTACATGATCCGGGCGCCCGGGATTCCGCGCTCGATCCTGCTGTTGCACCCGATCCTGCTGTTGCTGGCGATGGGTGGCAACCGCTTCCTCTACCGGGCGTGGAAGGACGGCCATCTCTTCTCGATGAGATCGATGGAAGGACAGCCAGTGCTGGTGCTCGGTGCGGGCGATGCGGCGGCGGCGCTGTTGAAGGAGCTGCAGCGCAATGCGGCATGGCGCGTGGTGGGCTTGCTTGACGACGATTCAACCAAGCACGGTCGGCGGCTTGCCGACGTGCCGATTCTGGGTCCGCTTGCCGATGTGGCAGCGCAGGCCAGCCGCCTCGATGTGAAGCACGCCATCATCGCCATGCCGTCGGCCTCGGCGGCAAAGCGCCGACGCGCGGCGGAGTTGGCTGCCGCTGCCGGGCTTCAAGTACTGACCGTGCCGGCCATGGCGGATGTCCTCTCGGGCAAGGTGTCCGTGTCCGAGGTGCGCAAGGTCGAGCTGGAAGACCTCTTAGGCCGCGACAAGATCCAGCTCGACGAAGACGGCCTGCACCGCCTGCTGACGGGCAAGGCGGTGCTGGTCACCGGCGCCGGCGGCTCGATCGGCTCGGAACTGTGCCGCCAGATCGCCCGCTTCTCGCCCCGGCTGCTGGTCTTCTTTGAGCAGTCGGAGTTTTCCTTGTATCGCATCGAGCAGGAGTTCGCCGCCCGCTTTCCTGGCATCGCCACCGCCTGCGTTGTCGGCGATATCAAGGACGAGGCCCGCCTTGCGTCCGCCTTCGCCGCCCATCGGCCCGAGGTGGTGTTTCATGCCGCGGCCTACAAGCACGTGCCGCTGATGGAGAACGAGAACGCATGGGAGGCGGTGCGCAACAACGTGCTCGGCACGCTGCGCGTGGCGGAGACCGCCCGGCGGTACGGTGTCGGCGAGTTCGTGCTCATTTCCACCGACAAGGCGGTGAACCCGACCAACGTCATGGGTGCCAGCAAGCGCCTGGCGGAGATGGTCTGCCAGGCGTTGCAGGACGAAAGCAGGGATACGAATTTCGTGACCGTTCGTTTCGGCAACGTCCTCGGCAGCAGCGGCAGCGTCATCCCCCGGTTCCGCGAACAAATCGCCCAGGGCGGGCCGGTGACGGTGACCCACCCCGATATCGTGCGCTACTTCATGCTGATCCCCGAGGCGGCGCAGCTGGTGCTGCAGGCCGGCCTGATGGGGGGGGATAAGAATCCGGGCGGGGAGATCTTCGTGCTTGACATGGGCGAACCGGTGAAAATCGTCGATCTGGCCCGCGACATGATCCGCCTCTCCGGTTTCACGGAGGACGAGATCAAGATCGTGTTTACCGGTCTGCGCCCCGGCGAGAAGCTCTACGAGGAACTGCTGGCCGACGGCGAGCGCACGCTGCCGACGCCGCACCCCAAGCTGCGCATCGCGCGGGCGCAGGCCAAGCTGTCATCCGATGGCCTGACCGGGCTGCGTGCCTGGCTCGATGGCGCGCCGCAGGACGAGCATGCCGTCAAGCAGCGGCTGGCGCAGATGGTTCCCGAATACCGGCCGGCCGGGATCAAAAAACACAATCCGGCATAGGGCGTATCCCGATAATCGGTCTTCTCGGTTTGATTGCAATGCATCACCAGCATACAATGCATGCATTGCAATCAATGCATGGGTGATTTATGGCAAGCCTGACCATACGCAATATCGACGACTCATTGAAGCGGGGACTGCGCCTGAGTGCGGCGCGGCATGGCCGATCCATGGAAGAGGAGGCGCGGCAGCTGCTTCGTCAGTCCTTGCTGCGGGAGAAGTCGTCGATTGGTCTCGGAACACGCATATCCCAGCGCTTTGCTGCCGAGGGGGGGGTCGATTTGCCTGAAGCGCCCCGTTCCATTCCGCGGCCTCCCCCCGGCTTTCCTTTGGAATGACGCACCGTGATCCTGCTGGATACCAATGTCCTGTCGGAATTGATGCGTTCGTCACCCGAGCCGAAGGTGTTGCAATGGCTGGATTCCCAACCGGAAGCGGATATCTGGATCAGCGCGGTGGCCGTGGCCGAGATCCATTTGGGCATTGCGCTTCTGCCCGAAGGCAAGCGCAGGGAACTGTTGGCCGATCTGGCCGAGGCGATGTTCCGGGAGGACTTTTCCGACAGTTGCCTGCCATTCGATTGTTCGGCGGCAGTTGAATACGCCTCGATTGTTTCGGCCAGAACTCGTCAGGGGCGTCCGATCAGCGTGGAGGATGCGCAGATTGCGGCGATTGCCCGTACAGGCGGCCTCGCTCTGGCAACGCGCAACATGAAGGACTTTTCGGGTATCGATGAATTGATTCTTGTGAACCCGTGGCAGGACTGAGCGCAACCACCGAGCGGCGTTGGCCTTGCAATACCGGGCCAGGAGGGATAGACTTGTACAATATTTAGAACAGGTCTATCGACATGCGCATCATCAATTTCTCCGACGCCAGAAACAGTCTCAAAAGCGTGATCGATCAGGTTGTCGAGGACGCCGATTACGCTGTGATTACCCGCCGCGACGATGCCGATGCCGTTGTGATGTCTCTGGATACCTTCAACAGCCTGATGGAGACGGTTCACCTGCTAAAGACCCCCGCCAATGCCGCGCATCTCGCCCGCTCCATCGGGCAGTTGCGCAAGGGCAAGACAAAGGCGAAGGGCCTCGTGGATGCCTAGCCGGCTGGTCTGGACGACGGCTGCGTGGGAAGACTATTCCTACTGGCAAACCCAGGATCGCAAGACGCTGAAGCGGATCAACGCACTTATCCAGGATGCCCTCCGCAATCCATTTACCGGAATCGGCAAACCGGAGCCTCTGAGAGAAAACCTTACCGGGTTCTGGTCGCGGCGTATCGATGATCAGCACCGGCTTGTCTATACAGTCGAAAACGAAGACCTGGCGATAGTGGCCTGTCGGTACCACTACGATTGAATTCCGGAGTACCGCGTGGAATCTCATTCATCTGCCGAACCACCGTTTTTTGATTGGCCCCGTCGATTATGACGACCTACGCCATCGGCGACATCCAGGGCTGCTTCGATTCGCTGCGGCAGTTGCTGGACATGATCCGCTTCGATCCGGCGCGCGACCGGCTGTGGCTGGTCGGCGATCTGGTGAATCGCGGGCCGCACTCGCTGGAAAC
Organism: Rhodocyclaceae bacterium; assembly: GCA_013821865.1. GTDB lineage: Bacteria > Pseudomonadota > Gammaproteobacteria > Burkholderiales > Rhodocyclaceae > Desulfobacillus. Next base: position 4,327 of record PNJM01000128.1, on the reverse strand, counting down.
GCTGCGCTTCGTGAAAGGCCTGGGGCAAGCCGCCCTCACCGTGCTGGGCAACCACGATCTGCATCTTCTCATGCTGGCCGAAGGCTGTTCGAAGAAGCGCGGCGACGACACGCTCGACGACATCCTTGCCGCGCCCGATCGCGACGAACTGCTCGCCTGGCTGCGGCGGCAGCCGCTGATGCACGTGGCGGACGGCTTCGCGCTGGTGCATGCCGGCCTGCTGCCGCAGTGGAGTGTGGGGCAGGCGCGCGTCCTGGCGCGCGAGGTGGAGGCGGCGCTGCAGCGCGACGATTATCGCGAGTGTCTCGCCAACATGTGGGGCAGCGAGCCGCCTTCCTGGCGCGACGATCTTGCCGGTTGGCCGCGCATGCGCGTGATCGTGAATGCCATGACGCGCATGCGCTTCTGCTCGGCGGACGGCACTATGGAGTTCCGCAGCAAAGGCGAGGCGACCGGCGCACCCGAAGGCTACATGCCCTGGTTCGCCGTACCCGGCCGCAAGAGCGCCGGCCACGTGCTCGTCACGGGGCACTGGTCCGCGCTCGGGCTCAGGATCGAGCCGAACCTGCTGGCGCTGGATTCGGGCTGCCTGTGGGGCAGGCACCTGACGGCGGTGAGCCTGCCGGAGCGTGAAGTGTTCCAGGTCGATTGCGCAAAAGAGGATGTGGATTAGGGGGGGCATAAGCGCCTTCCCCCCGCCCCCTTCCCACGGAAGGGGGTGACGATTGTTCGCGGGCTGCGCCCGCTCCATGTATTGGCCGTTCCTCCTTGGGGCGGCCCTGCGGAGGAACTATGGACAACTGCGTGTTCTGCAAGATCGTGCGCGGCGAGATTCCGGCGACGGTGGTGCATCAGGACGAACTGACCGTCGCCTTCATGGACATCGGCAGCGTGAACCCCGGCCACATGCTGGTGGCGGCAAAGCCGCATGTCGAGAATATTCAGGGAATGGATGACCGTCTGGCCGCCGCGATGTTCCGAACGGCGGCGCGCGTTGCGCGGGCGGCGGAGCAGGTGCTGCATCCGCAGGGCATCTCGATCTACCAGGCCAACGGCAAGGCGGCCGGGCAGACGGTGTTCCACGCGCACATCCACGTGCTGCCGCGCTGGGAGAACGACGGCATGGAATTCACCTGGCCGGTGAAGAACCCGCCGCGGGAGGCACTGGAGAAGGTCGCCGCGCAACTCCGCGCGGCGTTGTAGGTCCGGCCTGAAGGCCGACCTGCCTCAATGCGTGACGCGCGTCGCGCCGCTGCCTTTCAGCACGCGCACGCGCTCGCCGGGATGGAAGGCCTCGTCTGCCTCCTGGGTGACGGCGATGATCTGGCCGTTTTCCAGCCGGACGGTAATCTCCAGGCCGTTTTTCCTGGTGACCTGTTCTTCCACCGCGGCCCCGGCGACGCCGCCCGCCACGGCGCCGAGGATGGCGCCCGCGGTTGCGCCGCGGCCGCCGCCGATATTGCTGCCGGCCAGGCCGCCGATGCCGGCGCCGGCCACGGCGCCCACCGGCGACTTGGTGCCCTCGATGGTCACCTGCCTCACGCCTTCCACCACTCCCAGGCGTACCGTCATTTCCTGGCGCGCCTGGCGACGCTCGTAGGCGCTGCCGGACTGGCTGGAGGCGCAGCCGGCGAGAAGGGCGGTGAGTGCGATGGCGGCTGCCAGGGTGATTCGATTCATTGACGGTTTCCTTGTCAAAGTGCGTGCCCGAAGGCGCCGCGGTAACGCTCGGCGATCTCGTCGCGCGTCGGATTGTGGTTCTGGCCGCCGCGGTGCGCGATCTTGATCGAGCCCATCAGCGATGCCAGCCGGCCGGCCTTGCCCCATTCCATGCCGCTGGCGATGCCGTAGAGCAGGCCGGCGCGGAACGCATCGCCGCAGCCGGTGGGGTCGACCAGGTCATCGGGCTTAACGCCGGGAATCTCGATGCGTTGACCGTCGAGGTGTATCTCCGCGCCGTTGGCGCCGAGCGTGACGACGAAAGCCTCGACCATGCGCGACAGCTGCTCGATGCTGCGGCCGGTCTTCTCCGCCAGCAGCCTGGCTTCGTAGTCGTTGACGCAGCAATAGTTGGCGAGTTCCAGGAACTGGAGCAATTCCTCGCCGTGGAACAGCGGCAGTCCCTGTCCGGGGTCGAAGATGAAGGGAATCTTCGCCGCGTGGAACTCGCGCGCGTGCTGCATCATGCCTTCGCGTCCGTCCGGCGCGACGATGCCGATCGTGATGCCGCCGGCTTCGCCGACATGGTTGAAGTGGGAGAAGTTCATCGCCCCCGGATGGAAAGCGGTGATCTGGTTGTCGTCGAGATCGGTGGTGATGAAGGCCTGCGCCGTATAGGTCGACGGCACGTCGCGGACGTGGCTGCGGTCGAGGCCGAGGCGCTCCAGGCGATGCAGGTAGGGCTGGCTGTCCTGCCCCCCTACCGTGGCCATGATGAGCGGCTCGCCGCCAAGCAGTTTCAGGCTGTAGGCGATATTGCCGGCACAGCCGCCGAACTCGCGCCGCATGTCGGGCACGTGGAAGGCGACGTTGAGGATGTGCAACTGGTCGGGCAGGATGTGGTTCTTGAAACGGTCGTGGAACACCATGATGGTGTCGTAGGCCACCGAACCGCAGATCAGCGTTCGCATCGCGCGTTTCCGAAAAAAGACGCGCGATTATAGCAGCCGGCCTGCCCTGCGCCGGCCGGCTGCCGGGGAGCGACGCCTACTTCAGCGCCGCCAGCGCCGCGGCGTAGTCCGGTTCCTGCTTGATCTCCGGGACAAGCTCGGTGTACGCCACCTTGTCGTTCTCGTCCAGCACCACGACCGCGCGGGCGGTGAGCCCGGCGAGCGGGCCGTCCTGTATGGCCACGCCATAGTTCTGCATGAAATCGCGGCCGCGCAGGGTGGACAGCGAGACGACATTCTTCAGCCCTTCCGTTTCGCAGAACCGCTTCATGGCGAAGGGCAGGTCGGCCGAGATGACGAGGACCACGGTGTTCGGCAGGCTGCCGGCCTGTTCGTTGAACTTGCGCGTCGACGTGGCGCAGACCGGCGTATCGAGGCTCGGCACGATGTTGAGCACCTTGCGCTTGCCGGCGAAATCCTTCAGGGAGGTGTCCTTCAGGTCGGCGCCGACCAGGGAGAATGCCGGCGCGCTGTCGCCGGCCTTGGGAAACTGGCCGGCCAGATGGATGGGGTTGCCGGCGAGGGTTACTGTGGCCATGGTTGTCTCCTTTTCGGTTGGGGGATGCTAGAGTTTAATATTTCAGGTTTCAAGTTTAAAGTTTAATGTTGGCGCGCGCTGCGGATTCGCGCGCCAACGTTCAGGGGTAGAACAGATAGAGCCGGTAGCCGGTGGCGGCCACGCTGGCCGCATCGAGCCAGAGGTTGACCGCGAGATCCCCGTTGGCGGCGAAGCCGGCCTTGATGCCGGCCTCCTGCGCCAGGTAGTCCGCCGGGGCGAAAACGCGGCGTGCCAGCGGCTGGTCGCGCGTGTCGGTGAGCGTCAGTTCGAGGTGCGGATAGGCCTGGGCGAACGGCGCGCGGTTCTTGAGGGTTGCCGCCAGCACCAGCAGATTTTTCTGCTTCGGGTCGGGATGCAGATCGGAAGTCTCGATGCTGACCAGTTCGGCTTTGTGCGGCAGCGGGATGTCGCAATCGAGGGCGGCGCACATTTCCTCCAGCGCCGGGCGCAGGTCCGGCTCCAGCAGTACCAGTTCGGCGCGGAAGACGTAGGCGGCCTGGGCGCCAAGCAGGGCGAGCATGGCCAGCGTCGCCAGACTCCAGGCGAAGGCGCGCCGGCGCGAGGGGCGGGCTTGAGGCGCCGCGTCGGTGCCGCCGGATATTTCCCCGCTTTCCGCCTCGGGCCCGGTCACTGCGGGCGGGGCCGGTTCCTCGACAGGCTCGGCGGGGGTGTTTTCCGCAACGGCCCGGGGGGGCTGCCCCGCGGTTGCCGCGATGGATTCTGCCGCGGTCGGCGCGGCAGGCTGTGCGTCTTCGAGCGTATCGAGCGCATTGAACACCGCATTGCAGTGCCCGCAGCGCACCTTGCCTGCCCGGGCCTTGAGCTGTTCGGGCGTGACGCGGAAGGCCGTGCCGCACGACGGGCAGCGGGTGAACATCATGAGCGGAACCCTTCCAGCAGCACCCAGCCTTCGCGTGTCGCGCCTATACGCAGATCGAACGCCGGCCGGTAGGCCGTCCGCACTTGTTCCGTTTGCGCTTCGAGAATTCCCGAAAGGGCGATGCGCCCGCCCGGCCGCGTGAGCGAGGCCAGCAGCGGAGCCAGGACGCAGAGGGGATTGGCAAGAATGTTGGCGACCACGATATCGAACTGCATCCCG
>PNJM01000127.1 GCA_013821865.1 Rhodocyclaceae bacterium | reverse complement strand
GATCCCCGTGCTGAGCGAAATGATCGGCGCGGGGCGGAAGACCTCCTTGAGCTGGGTCCCCGGCAGGCGGAACTTGCTCAGGTCGATGGCATTGGTGACGTTGACGCCGCCATAGATGAAGATGTCCTCGCCCCAGCTGATCACCTGGTTGCCGATCTTGACCTTGGCCGGACGGTCGCCCAGATAGAAGTTCTTGGAAACATAGGCGTCCAGCCACGTCCAGTTCTGCACGGCAAGGGTCTTGGAGGCATCGGACAACGGCGTACGCTGGGTGTCGTCGGCCTTGAAGTCCTTCAGCCAGGTTCCCCGTACCAAGGCCGACCACCCTTGCGGCGCCTTGAGATAGAGCTCGTGGGTGCCCTTGAGAACCGCCGAGGTGATGTCGCCCTTCTTGTAGTTGAGGTTGCCGTCGTCCGACTGCAGGTAGTTGAAGTCGGGATTCGAAGTCAGGCCCAGTCCCGGGCCATTGACCTTCTCGCCCAGGGTTCCGGTGGTGGGGACGCAGCCGCCGTTGTCGTTGCCGATGATCGAGCAATCGGTTCCCTGCATGCGTTTGCGGAAGCCGAAGGAAATCGTCGAATCGAAGCTGCCCGAGAGCGACTCCCCTTCGAACTGGAACGCCGCCACCGGCGGGGTTGCCAGCAGGCCCATGCCGCCTATCGCCAAGACGCCGGCGACCCTGCCCCATCCCCAAGAGCTACGCTGCGCGTGCCATTTCTTCTGTCTCATGGTTCCTCCTCCTCGAATTATTCCAATGCCGGGCGCACGCTGGTCAGCGTTCGCCGAAGCGGCGCAGCTCGTTCGCGCTGAACCTGTTCGGATCGATGCGGCCTTCGCGCCCGGCGAGCCAGTCGGTCTCGGCACGCTCCTGCGTGGCGTTCTCGCCGACGTAGCGGCCCACCGCCAGGTCATAGGAAACGAATTCCTGGCCGACGCAGGCCGGGAGTTCCGGCGCAACCCAGATGCTGCTCTCCTGCACGCGCCACACCTTGCCCTGCGCATCGTAGTTGTCCGCCACCATGAGGGCCCAGCTGTCCTCGTCGAGGTAGAACACGCGCTTGGGGAAGATGTGGCGCATGCCCTCCTTCAGCGTTGCCTCGACCTTCCACACCCGATGCAGCTCGTAGCGCACCAGGTCGCGGTTGAGGTAGTCCGGACCGTAGATGTCCTTGTACTTGCGGCTCTTGTCGATCAGCTTCCAGTTGTTGTAGGGAATGACCATCTCCTGCTTGCCGATGAGCTTCCAGTCGTAGCGGTCCATGACGCCGGCGAACATCGGATACTGGTCCACCGTCTCCAGGTTCTCGTAGCCCGGCACCGGGTTGTCGTAGGCGAAGGTCGGCGCACGGCGCACGCGGCGCTGGCCGGGGAAATAGAGCCAGGCATCGCTCACCGCGTTGAAGTACCAGTGGGCGAGGATCATTTCTCCCACGCGCGCCGCCGGCGATACGACGGCGTTGAGCAGCTTCGTTTCCACGCCGTGAACTTCCTCGACGCCCTTGTTCTGCGGGTTGTGGAAGGGCACGGTGGTCCACTGATCCTGCACCAGCGGCGCCGCCTCGCCGCTCTTGCTGGAAAAGATGGTCGCGTAATGCTCGATGCGGCCCTCGCCCATGTAGCGCAGCTTGTGGTTCCATACCGCTTCGGCGCCGCTCTTCGGAATCGGGAACAGCACCGCCGCGCCGATGGCCTTCTCCAGTCCCCAGCCGTTGGCCGCGAGCCTGGCCTCCTTGGCGTTGGTCCGGGTCCGCTCATACACGTAGTCCGGGAAGCCGCAGCTGCGGCGCGTCGGATAGACGTCCATGCGGTAGCCCTTGAGCGTCTTCACCAGCGTGATCTGGCCCTCCGAGAGCTTGTCCCTGTACTTGTCCACGTTGGAGGCATCGATGGAGAACAGCGGCTTGTCGTCCTTGTACGGATCGATGCGCTTCTGTCCCGGCTTCCAGCCCGCCGGTGCCTTGGTGAGGCCGCCGCTCCATTCGGGGATGGTGCCATCCTTGTTGCCGGCCTTTTCGGCCCCGACCGGCGTGAGGTCCTTGCCCAGGCGGGCGATTTCCTGATCGGTGGCGGCGGCCGATGCGAGGCCCCAGGCGCAGGCCAGGCAGCTTGCAAGTGCCATTCTTGTAATCGGATTCATCCGGTTCTCCTCCTGTGGAATGCTTGTCGGCAGGCGCCTACTGCTCGCGCAGGCGGCGTACTTCGTTCGGCGGCAGGGCCCGCTTGCGCGCGGCCGCGACATCCTGTGCCGTAATGGTGTTTTCGGCCGGCACCTGGTTCAGCGTCGTGAGCACATGGCCCACCACCGCGGCGATGTCCTCGTCGGCCAGGCTGGCGAACGGCGGCATGGCGTCGTTGAATTTCTCGCCGCCGGAAACGATGGGGCCCATCATGCCGCTCACCACCAGCTGCGCCAGATAACTGCGGCCGTTCTCCGTCTTCGCGCGCTCGGCCAGCGTGCCGGCGAGCCGGGGCGCGAAGCCGGGAATCCCCTCGCCTTTTTGCTGATGGCAGACGGCGCAGTGCTGTTCGAACAGGGCGGCGCCGCGCTCCTGGGCCCAGGCCGCCGTCGCCGCGGCCAGCGCAATGCAGACTGCCAGCGCACGCCTCAAGACTGTTTCTCCGCCAGTCCGATCAGCACCGCGGTGGTGCAATGGAACATGGTGCTGGTATTAGCCATGCACCAGTTGATGTCGTTGTGCAGTCCCATCCTGTAGGCGGGCCGTTCGCCGAGATTGAAGTTGCACAGGCAGCGGCCGCAGGACGTCTTGCCGCAGCAGTCGTTGTAGCTGACGAGGTAGTCCTTGCCGTCCTTTGGGTTGCGGCAGGTGCCGATCCAGGCCACCTTCGAGGCCTCCGTTCCCGGCGGGCAGGAGGACAGCGAACCGCCGCAGCAGGAGCACAGGAAGCCGTCCAGCGCGCAGTAGCGCCAGTACTCGCACTGGGACTCGTCCGGCTCCTTTTTCCTTTTCCCCTCCGCCGCCTCGGCCAGCCGCGCCACGCGGTCGAAGGGCAGCACCGGCAGCGTGAAGGCGACGCCGACCAGCAGCCGGCCGATGCCGGCCAGGGCGCTGCGCCGCGACACCCGCTGCGCCGCGCGGCGGCTGGACTGCTCGAAGAAATCGTCAAGCCACTTCATGTTCTCGTTCCTTGTCCGGCATGGCCGCCGACGAAGTCCTGCACCGACGCCACGTTCATTTCCTTGGCGGTGAACAGGCTTTCCAGCTGTTCGCGGGAGTTCACCAGCCCTTTGGCGCGCACACGGCCGTTTTCGTCCAGCAGCACCGCGTAGGGCAGCTTGCCCACCTTGAAGGCCATGCCCAGATCGGCCGACAGGAGGTAGGGGAACGCCTCGATCGCGGCACGGCGGCGGAAGGCGGCGTGCTCCTCCGCTTCGCCGTCGCTGGCGAAGACAATGCGCAGCCAGGCGGACTCGGCGCCGGCGATGGACTTGAGTATCGGCAGCAGCTTCTTGCAGACCGGGCAGGTGGGCGACAGGAAGAAGAGCAACTGGCTGCGCTCCGCCGCCGCGCCGACGGAAACCGTGCCGCCGCCCAGCGCGGGCAGATCGAAGCGCGGCGCCGCCTCGCCCACGGCCGGGCCGGCGTCGATCATCAGCGCGCCCATGGGCGCCACCCGCTCGTAGAGGATGCCGACCTGGCGCGCCAGGGCGAACACCGCCACCAGCAGTGCCAGCACCACGGCCCAGAGCACGGCATTGGAAATGACGAGTGCGTCGATCATGCGATTCAGCCTTTCAGTGTCAGCAGCCGCGGCCGGTTGGCCATGAGCTGGTTGGCCGCGGCATACAGCCCGTAGAGCGCCAGCGTTCCCGCCACCACGGTGAGGCCGTCCAGCCAGACCAGCCGGCGCGGAGCCTCCGCCGCAAGCGACAGGCTCGCCGCAAGCGACAGAACCCCGTTGCGCAACACCAGCCCCCAGGAGAGATGCTGGCCGTCTTCCGGCCCGCCGCAGCCGCAGTCGATGGCGCTGCGCCCGCGCAGCAGATTGATCGAGACCGCCAGCGTCGCCACGGCCAGAACGACCAGCGCAAGCGCGGCGCCCGCCTCCCGCGTCGCGATGGGCAGGAGCAGCAGCCCGGCGGCGGCTTCCGCCGCGAGCAAGCCCCGGGCGGCCACCGGCACCCAGGGCACCGGCAGCAGCCGATACTGTTCTACTGCCATGACAAACGTGCCCACGTCGCGCAGCTTCTGCCAGGCGCCGCCGAGGAACACGATGGCCAGGAGCGCGGCAAACATGTGCGGCAGGGTCGGATCCAGCGTCAGTCCCGCGCTCACTCAGTGCAGCTCCATCAGCGTGGCGGACTCGCCGATCTGTTCCATGCGCTTCAGAAAGCGCGGCTTCGCGCCGGCATCGAATACCGCGAGGCCCATCTTCAGCCCGTCGATGGCGAAGAGCTTCGGCTGGTCGTCCTGGCTGACCGCGATGGCGATGGCGTTGTGTCCGGGGAGCCGCGCCACGCGTTTCTTCTTTTCCAGATCGAAGACCCATATCTCCTTTGCCGGGTCCTTGTGGCTGCCTTCCTTGCCGCCGGCATGGAAGGAAACGAACAGGCGGCCCGTCTTGCGATGGATGGCGACGAGCTGATAGCCGCTCGGGCGCCAGGCCTTGCGCCCGTCCTCGCCGGCCACCAGCGCCCACGGCGCCTCCAGCCTGGGCTCGTCGCCGGAGAGATCGGCGGTATGCAGCAGTCCCTTGTAGGAGACGAAGTAATGCCGGTCGCCGATGTTGTCCGTCTGAACGAAGACCGGATCCTCGTCGGGGTCGAAGAAGCGCGCGCTGCGCGCGCGCGACCTGAAGCCGCCGCTGTCGTTGAGGACGATGCTCTGCAGGGTGCCGTCGCCGCACAGGGTGGAGAAGCGGTTGCCCGCGGTTTGCGACGGGATGACGATCCAGCAGCCGGGCGTGGGGATCTCCGCGGCGAACTTGCGCGCCTTGAGATCCACCACCGTCACCGACGAGGCGGGCGTGGCGTTCTGCACGAACAGCCAGCGGCCGTCTGACGAGGGCCGCGTGAGGCCCTTGTACGGCAGTGCCTGGGCATGGCGCGACGGAATGGCGATCTCGCCCTTGTGCTCGAGCGTCTGAGGGTCGTGGATGTCCACCACGTCGCTGCGCTCGCCGCGCGACAGGCGCGAGTAGTAGGTGGTGGCGACGTAGAGTTCCCTGCGGTCCACGGAAAGCGCCGCATTGCCGGTGTAGCCGAGGGAAACCACGCCGAGGTATTTCAGCGCATCGCCATCGATGACATGCAGCCGACCATCCACGATGTGGTTGATGGACACGTCGGAGAGATAGATGCGGTGAGGCGTCGGCTCTGGCAACTTGGCCACCGACAGGGTTTCGTATCTCGGCTCGCCCGAGGCAGCGGATGCCAGACAGGCGGCGGACACCAGGCCCAGCGCGCGGATGAAACGCGTCAAAATGCTCCTCCTCCTTGTTGCGCCGCAATATGGGTTTTATTGATGCGGCTGCGGCGTGCAATGCGAGCGGATTCTAGGCAGGGTTCCGCCCGGGCTGTTATCCCAAATCGGCAAGGCGCGCGAAAAAATGGGGCATCCGGCATTTGCGTCGGCAAATACTTGCAATCGAGCCGGCATTCCGCTTTACTGCGACATCACGTTCACCCGACGCCCGCCCAGGTAAACGGCATGGAATCCGCAATCGCCCCTTCACCCGACCCCTTCGACGAGAATGCCCTTTACTCGATGGTCCGCCGCGAGACACGCGATGCCGACGAACAGGCCGCCTGCCTGCGCGACTGGGATCAGGTCTACGAACAGCTCACGCCGGGGCAGTTCGAAGGCCGCTTCATGGAGATACGGTTCCGCGGCATCCAGCTTTTCCGCGAGATCACCAATCAGTCAGTCCAAGAGGAGGGGCTGATGCGGGCCGGCGACCGCGTCCTGGGCGTGCCGGTCGCCATGGAAGGCCGGGGTTACTTCTGCGGCCGGCCGATTTCCACCGACGCCATCATGACCATGCGCGGCGGCGACGAGCTGGATTTCCGCGCGCCGGAACATTTCGACATCGTCGCCGTCTCCGTGCCGGTGGATGTACTGACGCGTTACACGCGGGATATCGAACATCGCGACATCGAGCAGGAATTGCGCAGCATGCCGGTGATCCAGGCAACGAAGGCGCATGTGGACGAGTTCCGCGGCTTCCTTCTGACGGCGCTGGAATCCGTTTCGCGCACGCCGGCGATGCTCCAGTACGCGGCGATGCAGAAAGGGCTGGAGCACGCCCTGCTCTCGAGCGTGGTCAAGGCCGTCGGTCGCACCGACGATCCCGCCCGTTCGACCGCCTCGCCGACGACGCGGCACGCCATCGTCTCGCGCGCGCAGGATTACATGCGCGAGCACGTGGAAGAACCGCTGACCGTGGAGGATCTGTGCCGCGTCCTGGGCGTGAGCCGCCGCACGCTGCAATACAGCTTCCAGGAAGTGCTGCAGTTGAACCCGGTGAGCTACCTGCGCGCCATGCGCCTGAACGGCGCGCGCCGGATGCTCAAGTCGGCCGACATCGCGCGGCAGTCGGTGCAGGACATCGCCGCCCGCTGGGGCTTCTGGCACCTCAGCCATTTCGCCACCGACTATCGCCGCATGTTCGGCGAACTGCCCTCCGAGACGCTGCGCGGGTCGTCACACCCGGCGCGGCTGGTGTGACGACCGACTACAAGGCCGCCGGCAGGGGGACGCCAAGCATCTTCAGGGCGCGGCGATAGCACGTGGCCGGCCTAACGATGTCGAACCACACTCCCCGCATGCCGGCGCGCAGGGCGCCGTCGACATTGCGCTGCTGGTCATCGACGAAGACGCAGGCGGCGGCAGGCACGCCGAGCTGCTCCACGCACAGCGCGTAGGCGCGCGGATCGGGCTTGAGGATGCCGGTGTAGGTGGCGTCGATGATGCAGTCGAAGTGGCGCAGGACGTCGACGCGCCGGCGCAGTTCCCGCCCGTAGAAGAGATCCAGTTCGTTGGAAAGAATCGCCAAGCGGCAGCCGGCGGCCTTGGCCGCGTCTATGGCGGCGACGGCTTCGGGGCGAATCGCCGATGCCGGATCGGCCCCTCGCGCGCGCGTAACGAGGGTTTCCATGCGCTCCCAGGTCTCTCCCACCTGCCGGCCGACCTCGCGCGTGCGCGCCAGCCAGTAATCCCGCTCGCAGATGCGGCCGGCCTGCATGTCCCGCCACAGCGGATCGCTGTCGGGATCGAAGGGGCCGCGCCAGGTCAGGGTGCCCGGCGCGAGGCCGAGTTCGGCCTCGGTGATGTCGTGCGTCTCGAACAAGGTGCGCGTGATGACGCCGCCGAAGTCGAGCACCAGGGCCTGGTTCATGCCGGCGTCGCGGCCGCAACGCCGGAAACGATGCGGCCGGCGGCCACCCAGCGATCGAACACGGCCAGCGCGGCATCGGAGAAGGCAGGATCGTTGATGTGCGCGTCCACTTCGATGAACTCGATGGGCGCTCCGGCTTCGCCGCGCAGGACGGCAATCATCTCCGCCAGGCCGGCGGGATCATGCAGCGGCTGGCCGGGGCGATCCCATTCCTCGATGCCGCGCAAGGGAAGCAGCAGGCAACTCGGGCCGGCGGCGGCGCGCAGGCGCACCGCGATCTCGCCGGCGATTTCCCGCCGCAACGCCGGATCGCACATGGACGAGGCGATCAGGCGGTTGTGCGCGTGGCTGGGACGTTCGGCGAAGCGCGCCGGCGGCGCGGCC
>PNJM01000126.1 GCA_013821865.1 Rhodocyclaceae bacterium | reverse complement strand
CTGGCCCTGGATCTTCTGGCCAGGACCGAGAAGCTGCTGGGCGTGATCCTGCTCTTCAACAACCTGATCAACGCGGCGGCGGCAACTCTGGTCAGCGTGATCGCGATCGAACTCTTCGGCGAGCAGGAGTGGGCCCTCGGCGTCGGCACGCTGGTCGTCACATTCCTCATCCTGGTGTTCGCCGAGATCACGCCGAAGGTGATCGGCGCCTCCCGTGCCGACCGCCTGGCCCCCGCGGTGAGCTTCCTGCTGGCGCCGCTGCTGCGCCTGTTCCAACCGGTCGTATGGTTCGTCAACCTGTTTGTCAGCGGACTGCTCGGGATTACCGGGCTGCGCCCGAAAGCGGGCAGCGAAGCGCCCCGGCTCTCGCCCGAGGAACTGCGCACACTCGTGCTCGAGGCCGGCCATTTCATCCCGCGCCAGCACCAATCCATTCTGCTCAATCTGTTCGACCTGGAAAACATCACGGTCGAGGACATCATGACCCCGCGCGGCGCCATCGAGACCATCAATCTCGACGCGCCGATCAAGGATATCCGCACCCAGCTGGCGACGAGCTATCACAGCCGGCTGCCGGCCTATTCGGGCGACCTCAACAATATGGTCGGCATCCTGCACCAGCGCCGCCTGCTGGCGATATTGCTTGCCGAGGAACTGGACAAGGAAAGCCTGCGCGAACAGCTCGCCAACCCGTATTTCATCCCCGCCGCCACGCCGGTCTATACGCAGTTGCAGTTCTTCCAGGAAAACAGGGAGCGCATTGGCATGGTGGTGGACGAGTATGGCGAGATCCAGGGCCTGGTGACCCTGGAAGACATCATCGAGGAACTGATCGGCAAATTCACCTCGACGATGCCGGGCGGGGGCAAGCTCGCCTGGGACAATAACGACAGCGTGTTGGCCGATGGCAGCCGCAACCTGCGCGAACTGAATCGTGCCCTTGGCCTCGAGCTTCCTCTGGATGGGCCGAAAACGCTCAACGGGCTCATTCTCGAGCATTTCCGCGACATACCCGAAGCCGGCGTCTCCGTGAAAATCGCCGAGGTGCCAATGGAAATCGTGCAGACACAGGATCGCATGGTGAAAACGGTGCGCCTGTTCCGTCCGGCAGCCTGATAATGAGAGGGCCGTCCCGCAGGAGCTTCCTCCGGTCGTAGGGTTTCGGTTCAACAACCGGCGCCAACCGGCTGAAAGTCTTTACAAATTGGGGGCGGAAGGGCATCATCGCCCAGATACAACCAGCATACGGATCACCCCGGCAGCCGATGGCAGCATCCCTCCAGACAACGCTCAGCGGCCTGGCACGCGCGCTGGTGCAACAGGGCCGCCTCAAGGAAGCGGAGGCGGAGGGCTTTGCCGCCCAGGGAATATCGACCGGCACGGGCTTCGTCAACCAGGTGATCGCCAGCGGCCGCCTGAGCGCGAGGGATGTCGCCATCTTCGCCTCAGAGACCTTCGGCTACCCGCTGCTGGACATCAACACCTACGATGAAACCCACATTGCGCGCGAGGCCATCGACCGCAAGCTGATGCAGAATCACCAGGTGGTGGCACTGATGAAGCGCGGCAACCGCCTCGCTGTCGCCCTGGCCGACCCCACCAATCTGCGCGCCCTCGACGAGATCCGCTTCCAGACCGGGCTGGCCGTCGACCCGGTCGTGGTGGAGGCCAGCAAGCTTGTACCGATCGTTGCCAAGCTGTCCGAGACGGCCGAAACCAAGCTGAACGATCTGGCCGGCGACGATCTCGATCTGGAGCTGGCCGACGAAATCGAGGAAGCGGCAGGAGAAGCCGGCGCGACCGAGGTGGACGATGCGCCGGTTGTCCGCTTCATCCAGAAGATCCTGCTCGATGCAATCAACGAAGGCTCTTCCGACATCCACTTCGAGCCCTACGAGAAGTACTACCGCATCCGCTTCCGCACCGACGGCATCCTGCGCGAGGTGGCCCAGCCGCCGCTGGTCATCAAGGAAAAGATCGCCTCGCGCATCAAGGTGATCTCGCGCCTCGATATCTCGGAGAAACGCGTGCCGCAGGACGGCCGCATGAAGCTTGTCCTCTCCAAGACCCGCGCCATCGACTTCAGGGTCAGCACGCTGCCGACCCTGTATGGCGAGAAGATCGTCATGCGGATTCTCGATCCCTCCAGCGCCATGCTGGGCATCGACGCCCTGGGCTATGAACCGGAGCAGCGGGAAGCGCTGATGCATGCCATCGAGCGCCCCTACGGCATGATTCTCGTGACCGGCCCGACGGGCAGCGGCAAGACCGTGTCGCTATACACCTGCCTCAACCTCCTGAACAAGCCGGGCATCAATATCTCGACGGCCGAAGATCCGTGCGAGATCAACCTGCCGGGCATCAACCAGGTCAACGTCAATGACAAGGCCGGCCTCAACTTCGCGGTTGCCCTGAAAGCCTTCCTGCGCCAGGATCCGGACATCATCATGGTCGGCGAAATCCGCGACCTGGAAACGGCGGAAATCGCCATCAAGGCGGCACAGACCGGCCACCTGGTGCTATCCACGCTGCACACCAACGACGCGCCGACGACGCTGGAACGCATGAAGAACATGGGCATCGCGTCCTTCAACATCGCCTCGAGCGTGATTCTGATCACTGCCCAGCGCCTGGCCCGGCGGCTGTGCTCATGCAAGAAGCCGCTTTCGATCCCGATGGAAGCGTTGATCCAGGCGGGCTTCCACGAGCACGAAATCGACGGCAGCTGGCAGCTCTATGGGCCCAACGGCTGCGATAAATGCAAGGGCAGCGGCTACAAGGGCCGCGTCGGCATCTACCAGGTGATGCCGATCTCCGAGGAGATACAGCGCATCATCATGACCAACGGCAACTCGATAGACATCGCCGAGCAGGCCCAGCGCGAAGGCATCAAGGATCTGCGCCAGTCCGGCCTGCTCAAGGTCAAGCAGGGCATGACCTCTCTCGAGGAAGTGCTGGCGACGACGAACGAATAAGGGAGGCAGGATGGCTACTGCAACGAAATCCGCCAGGAAAGACATCGTCATCAAGGAATACGTCTTCGCCTGGGAGGGCAAGGACAAAACCGGCAAGGTGCTGCGCGGCGAAATGCGCGCCGGCGGACAGGCGGTTGTACAGACCACCCTGCGCCGCCAGGGCGTCCTCGTCACCAAGGTCAAGAAGCAGTCCTTCAAGCGCGGCGGCAAGATCACCGAAAAGGACATCACCCTGTTCACCCGCCAACTGGCAACCATGATGAAGGCGGGCGTCCCCTTATTGCAGTCCTTCGACATCGTCGGCAAGGGCCACAGCAACCCGGCCGTGTCCAAGCTGCTCATGGACATCAAGGCCGACGTGGAGACAGGTTCCTCGCTCAACCAGGCTTTCCGCAAATATCCGCTGCATTTCGATGCTCTCTTCTGCAACCTGGTCGGCGCGGGCGAGGCGGCGGGCATTCTCGATTCCCTGCTCGACCGTTTGGCCAGCTACAAGGAAAAGATCATCGCAATCAAGGGCAAGATCAGATCGGCGATGTTCTACCCCATCGGCGTGATCGTGGTCGCCATCATCGTCACCTCGGTCATCCTGATTTTCGTGATTCCGCAGTTCAGGGAAGTATTCAAGAATTTCGGTGCCGACCTGCCGGCCCCGACGCTGTTCGTCCTCGCGCTATCCGACGGGCTGATCAAGAACTGGTATTGGATCTTCGGCACCCTGTTTGGAGGTTTGTACGGTTTCTTCTACATGTGGAAACGCTCCGAGAAGATGCAGATGATCATGGACAGGCTGCTCCTGCGCCTGCCCATATTCGGCGAGATCATCCGCAAGGCCACCATTGCGCGCTGGACGCGCACCCTGGCAACGATGTTCGCTGCCGGCGTGCCGCTGGTCGAGGCGCTCGACTCGGTCGGCGGCGCCGCGGGCAACCACGTCTACAAGGCCGGCACCAAGCAGATCCAGTCCCAGGTCAGCACCGGCACCAGCCTGACCGTGTCGATGCAGAATGCGAACATATTCCCTCCCATGGTCATACAGATGGTTTCCATCGGCGAGGAATCCGGTCAGCTCGACAGCATGTTGGGCAAAGTGGCCGACTTCTTCGAGGCCGAGGTGGACGACGCCGTCGAGTCGCTCACCAGCCTGATGGAACCGATGATCATGGCAATCCTCGGCGTACTGATCGGCGGCCTGGTCGTCGCCATGTACCTGCCCATCTTCAAGATTGCCGCGGCAGTTTGATCGCCGTACCGGCCTCGATGCCGGCGTGAGTCGGGCCTGCGGGCCCGGCAGCTGCGTTTGCTTGACCGGGCGCCGGATACGGCGCCTGTTATCGCCCTGACTGAAACCGCAAAATGCCGATCCTTCCGACAGACCCCGTCGCACTTTCCGTTGCCTGCGCCATTCTCGGCCTGCTGGTGGGCAGCTTCCTCAATGTCGTCATCCACCGCCTGCCCAAGATGATGGAACGCGACTGGCAGGCGCAATGCGCCGAACTGCGCGGGGAGACCCCGCCCAAGACCGAACCATTCAGCCTGATCTCGCCGCGCTCGCGCTGTCCCGCGTGCGGCCATCAGATCAGGGCGCTCGAAAACATCCCGCTTCTGAGCTATCTCTTCCTGGGCGGTCGCTGCCGCGCCTGCAAGGCCGCTATCAGCCCGCGCTACCCGGTAGTCGAAACGCTCTCCGGCATTCTCTCCGGCTACGCCGCGTGGCGCTTCGGCCCGACCTGGGCCGCGGCCGGCGCAATCGTTTTCGTCTGGTGCATGATCGCCCTCACCTTCATCGACTTCGACACCCAGATCCTGCCCGACAGCATTACCCTGCCGCTGCTCTGGGGAGGGCTGCTGCTCAACCTGGGCGGCACCTATGTCGACATGCAAAGCGCGGTGCTCGGCGCTGCG
Source organism: Rhodocyclaceae bacterium (assembly GCA_013821865.1). GTDB lineage: Bacteria > Pseudomonadota > Gammaproteobacteria > Burkholderiales > Rhodocyclaceae > Desulfobacillus. Next base: position 2,860 of record PNJM01000126.1, on the reverse strand, counting down.
GGGGGCTATCTCGCACTGTGGTCGGTGTACTGGGGGTTCAAGCTTGCCACCGGCAAGGAAGGCATGGGTTACGGCGATTTCAAGCTGCTTGCCGCTATCGGTGCCTGGCTCGGCTGGCAAATGCTGCCCTTGACCATCCTGGCTTCGTCTCTGGTCGGCGCTGTCGTCGGCATCGTGCTGATCTTCTTCGCCAGACATGGGCGCAATGTTCCCATTCCTTTCGGCCCCTACCTCGCCGCCGCCGGTGTCATTGCCTTGTTCTGGGGCAAACCCCTGACCCAGCATTACCTCGGCCTGTTTTAAGTTGGCAGCCCGCTTGAAATACGGCGGGTGCAGCTTCATCTCTTCTTTCAGGCACCCGTCTGGTGCCAGATAAGCGCTTTTTTGGCAAAGAGTTACGCTATAATTCCATGTTTTCTGGAGGCTGCCGTGCCGATTTACGAATATCGCTGCAATACCTGCGGATTCCAGAGGGAATTCCTGCAGAAGCTCGCCGACGCGCCGCTAACGACCTGTCCCGAATGCGGCAAGCAGACTTTCGACAAGATGATCACCGCCGCCGGTTTTCAGTTGAAGGGCAGCGGCTGGTATGCAACCGACTTCAAGGGCGCCGCGAGCGGCAAGTCCGAGTCGAAGTCCGACAGTGAAAAGACTCCGGTCCAGGGCTGCGGCGGTTCCTGCGCCTGCGCTGCAAATAACGGATGAAAAAGTACTTCATCACCGGGCTGCTGATCTGGGTGCCCCTGGCGATCACGGCCTGGGTGCTCGCGATGATCGTCAGGACGATGGATCAGTCGCTGCTGCTGCTGCCCGCCGCAGTGCGCCCGGAGAATCTGCTCGGCGTCTATATTCCGGGCATCGGCGTCATTGCCACGCTGCTGGTGGTATTCCTGACCGGCCTGGTGACGGCCAACATCATCGGCCAGCGCCTGGTGCGCTTCTGGGAGGGCGTGCTGTCGCGCATCCCGGTGGTCAAGTCGGTTTATTACAGCGTCAAGCAGGTATCCGACACGCTGTTCTCCTCGAGCGGCGAGGCGTTCCGCAAGGCGCTGCTTGTGCAGTATCCGCGCGAAGGCATCTGGACCATCGCCTTCCAGACCGGCCAGCCCGGCGGCGACGTGGTCAACCATCTGCAAGGCGAATACGTCAGCGTCTATGTGCCGACCACCCCCAACCCGACCTCCGGCTTCTTCCTCATGCTGCCGCGCAAGGACGTGATCGAACTCGACATGAGCGTGGACGAAGCGCTGAAGTACATCATCTCCATGGGCGTCGTATCGCCGCCCATGCGCAATCCCGCCGGCCGGGCTCAGAATCAATAATACATGCCGCCTCTGCGGCGGTCTTCCTGGGCAATCTGAAATGCGAACTCACTACTGCGGCCACGTCAATGCCGCCCATCTTGGCCAGACCGTCGCTCTGTGCGGCTGGGCGCACCGCCGCCGCGATCACGGCGGCGTCATTTTCATCGACCTGCGCGATCGCGAGGGCCTGGTGCAGGTTGTGTGCAATCCCGATCGTGCCGAGACCTTCGGCACCGCCGAGCGGATCCGCAGCGAGTTCGTCCTGAAGATCACCGGCCTCGTACGACCACGGCCGGAAGGTACCGTGAATCCGAACCTGGCCAGCGGCGAGATCGAGGTGGTGGCGCAGAACATCGAGATCCTCAACCCGTCGGTCACGCCGCCCTTCCAGCTGGACGACGACAACCTCTCGGAAAATGTGCGCCTCACCCACCGCGTACTCGACCTGCGCCGTCCGCAGATGCAGAAGAACATGATGCTGCGCTACAAGACGGCGATGGCCTTCCGCCGCTTCCTCGATGCCCATGGCTTCATCGACATCGAGACGCCGATGCTGACGAAGTCCACACCCGAGGGCGCCCGCGATTACCTGGTGCCTTCGCGCGTCCATGACGGCCAGTTCTTCGCCCTGCCGCAATCCCCGCAGTTGTTCAAGCAGATGCTCATGGTGGCCGGCTTCGACCGCTACTACCAGATCACCAAGTGCTTCCGCGACGAGGACCTGCGCGCCGACCGGCAGCCCGAATTCACCCAGGTGGATGTCGAAACCTCCTTCCTCGGCGAAGCCGAGATCATGGCGATCATGGAAGACATGATCCGCACGGTGTTCAAGGAAGCGCTCGGCGAGGATCTGCCCAACCCCTTCCCGCGCATCAGCCACGCCGAGGCCATGGCCCGCTTCGGCTCGGACAAGCCTGACCTGCGCGTGCCTCTGGAGTTCACCGAGCTCACCGACCTCATGAAGACAGTGGACTTCAAGGTCTTCCGCGCCGCGGCGGAACTGGCCGACGGCCGCGTCGCCGCGCTGCGCATCCCCGGCGGCGGCAGCTTCACCCGCAAGGAGATCGACGACTACACCGCTTTCGTCGCCATTTACGGCGCCAGGGGCCTTGCCTACATCAAGGTGAATGAGAAGGCGAAAGGCGTCGATGGCCTGCAATCGCCCATCCTCAAGTTCCTGCCGGCCGACGTCATCGCGCAAATCCTCGAACGCACCGGCGCCCATGACGGCGACCTGGTGTTCTTCGGCGCCGACCGCGCCAAGGTGGTGAACGACGGGCTCGGCGCGCTGCGCGTCAAGATCGGCCATGAAAGGGGCTACATGGACAAAGGCTGGCGTCCGGTGTGGGTGGTCGACTTCCCCATGTTCGAGTACGACGAGGAAGAGAAGCGCTGGGTCGCCCTGCACCATCCTTTCACCTCGCCCAAGGACGGCCACGAGGCCTTCATCGACAGCGATCCGGGCAAGTGCCTGGCCAAGGCCTACGACCTGGCGCTCAACGGCTGGGAGATCGGCGGCGGCTCGGTGCGCATCCACCGCGAGGAAGTGCAATCCA
>PNJM01000125.1 GCA_013821865.1 Rhodocyclaceae bacterium | reverse complement strand
TCCGCCTCGCGCCGCAGAAGGATTGGGAGGTCAACCAGCCGGCCGAGCTGGCGAAGGTCCTGAAGGCACTGGAGGGCATTCAGAAGGAGTTCAACGCCTCGGCCTCCGGCGGCAAGAAGGTGTCGCTCGCCGACCTGATCGTTCTGGCCGGTTGTGCGGGGGTCGAGCAGGCCGCGAAGAAGGCCGGCGTCGAGGTGAAGGTTCCCTTCGCGCCCGGACGCATGGATGCGAGGCAGGACCAGACGGACATCGAGTCCTTCGCGGTGCTCGAGCCGATCGCCGACGGCTTCCGCAACTACCTAAAAGGCAAGTTCACGGTCGCCGCGGAGCAGTTGCTGATCGACAGGGCGCAACTCCTGACGCTCACGGCGCCCGAGATGACGGTCCTCGTCGGCGGCATGCGCATGCTGGGGACCAATGTCGGCGGCTCCAAGCACGGGGTTTTCACCTCCAAGCCCGAGGCGCTGAGCAACGACTTCTTCGTGAACCTGCTCGACATGGGCACGGAGTGGAAGCCGGTCTCGAAGGATGCCGACGTGTTCGAAGGGCGCGACCGCAAGACGGGCAAGGTCAAGTGGACCGGCACGCGCCTCGATCTCGTCTTCGGCTCGAACTCGCAGCTGCGGGCACTCGCCGAGGTCTACGCCAGCGCGGACGCGAAGGAGAAGTTCGTACAAGACTTCGTGGCGGCGTGGGACAAGGTGATGAACCTGGACCGCTTCGACCTCGCCTGATCCAATATGACGGACAGCTAACTCTTCCATCGAGCGGACGTCCAACATCAGGCTTCGCCTGCTGTCGGCCGCCGCTCATGTCAAACGTTAGAAGCCAAGAAAGTTCACATGCCTTTCGTTAAGCGTCATTTGACTGATAGCGAATTAGCCAAGATCAATTTGGCCGCTCTTGGCGTTAATACAGAACGAGTTCCATCTAGTTCTTGGGATTGGGCAATTGATGTTGAAAATGACATCCTTTGCACACAGTTGATCAGTAGCTCCTACGAAATGCGTGAGGGTTATTACTGGTATCTACTTATCGTGAAAGGGCAACCTTTTATATTCATGGTCGACGCATTCCGCTCACAAAACATTGCCGGAAAAATTTATCGCGAGGCCGCTCTAAACAAACGTAACTTAACCGCACCAGAAATCCAATTTATTGAGAGTCTCTCCAGTGAGGCACACGAAGTTGTCAGTTACCACCATGAGCCGCTTATTTTTTCTAATTTGCAGTTTTACAGTTCAATGTAGCGCTATGGCTCTCAAGAAACACCTCCCAGGTAGCTGAGCCGCAATGAATTTTTCAAGCGGGTTGTTCGCTCACGACGAGTTTCATGCCCAGTTTCTCGGCGCGCTGGGAGAGTTGCCAAGCAGAAAGGCACCAGAGACTACTTGCTGAGGAGTAATCCAGATGAAAAAACTTGATGCGTTTGAAAAAGATATTTTGGCTGCCTATGAGAAGGGCGAACTCAAGTCCACCTCGCCTTCAAAAGCAGAGTTGGCAAAATTTAAAGCAGCTGCTACAGCTACCTTTCTTAAAGAAAAGCGGGTCAACATCCGTCTTTCCACGCCCGACTTGATGGATATCCAAGCCCGCGCACTGGAAGAAGGTATGCCGTACCAAACGTTAATCGCCAGCGTACTTCACAAGTTTGTGTCGGGGCGTCTTGTAGAACCATCGACCAGTCCAACCTCTCGCTCAAGCGGGACGCGCCAAAAGCGGCGCGCCCCTTAGCCCGACATTACAGTTCGCAGGATCCAGACATGTGCCAAGATGTCCTGAAGTTCTGGTTCGAAGAAATAGAACCGAAAATGTGGTGGGTATCTGATCGCGAATTCGATAATCAGATTAAAGATCGATTTCTGGCCATACTTCAGCAGGCAATGCGCGGCGAATTGTTCGCGTGGCGCAAAGAACCCAAGGGTCGGCTCGCAGAAGTCATCGTCCTGGATCAATTCTCAAGAAACATTTACCGCAATTCGCCTTTGGCATTTTCTCAGGATTCAATGGCTCTCGTATTGGCGCAGGAGGCCATTGCGGTGGGTGCGCATAACGCCATGTCGCCCATTGAGCGTACGTTCCTGTACCTGCCCTTTATGCATAGCGAATCGAAGCGTATTCACGAATGGGCAGAAAGCCTCTATCGGGCCAACGGACTAGGGCACAACTATGAATTTGAGTTGAAGCACAAGGCCATCATTGATCGCTTTGGGCGCTACCCGCACAGAAACGAGATTTTAGGTCGAGCTTCCAGTGCCGAAGAGCTCGAGTTTCTAAAACAACCAGGGTCGAGCTTCTGAAGGGCCTTCCGGCAGTGCTTGCTATGTCACCTTCTGCGCTTGCACAGCAGAAACTCGACATCATTCAAATCATGGCACTGCTGCTGTCCTCCGCTCCAACCCCCCTCAATCCCCCTTTTTCAAAGGGGGCGGTTCAACAGCAACGCGGAGGAGTCACGCGCCCTGTTCGGGCCGGTGCCGGGCGCCGAGGTATTCGCGCGAGCGCATCTCGATGAGGCGGCTGGCGGTGCGGTGGAATTCGCCGGCCTGGGTGCCTTCGCGGTAGATCTGGTCGGCTTCGCACTCGACGGTCATGATGAGCTTGACCTTGTGGTCGTAGAAGATGTCGACCAGCCAGGTGAAGCGGCGCGCCTCGTTCGCCATGTCGCGCGTCATGCGCGGGATGCCGGAGAGGAACACGGTGTGGTAGCGACGGGCGATCTCCAGGTAGTCGTTCTGCGAGCGCGGCCCGCCGCACAGCGAGGCGAAGTCGAACCAGATGACGCCGATGGCGCGGCGCTTCACCGGCAGCTCGCGGTCGAAGAGGTTGACCGGGCGGGCATGGCCCTCGCCGCCCGCCAGTTCGGCGAACGCGGCGGCCAGCCGCCGTTCGCCCTCCTCGTCGGCGGGGACGTGATAGACCTCGACCTTCTCCAGGGTGCGCAGGCGGTAGTCGACGCCGCCATCCACCTCCAGCACATCCAGCCGCTCCTTCAGCAGCTTGATGGTCGGCAGGAAATTCTGCCGCTGCAGGCCGTTGGGATAGAGGCCGCCGGGCGGGTAGTTGGAGGTCAGGCAGAAGACGACGCCGCGCTCGAACAGCGCCTCCATCAGGCGGCCGAGGATCATGGCGTCGGCGATGTCGGAGACGTGGAATTCGTCGAAACACATCAGCCGCGTTTCGCGGGCGATGCGCTCGGCCACCTTGATCAGCGGGTCGGCCTCGCTCTTGAACTCCCTCAATCCTTCATGCACCTCGCGCATGAAGGCGTGGAAATGCACGCGCCGCTTGCGCTTGTAGGGCACGGTGTCGAAGAAGCAGTCCATGAGCAGGCTCTTGCCGCGGCCGACGCCACCCCAGAGATAGGTGCCGCGCGGCAGCGGCGGGTTGACGAGCAGCTTGCGCAGCTTGCTGCGGCGCTGGTGCTTGAAGGCGACGAGTTCGTCGTAGAGGCGCTGCAGCCGCTCGGCCGCGGCCTGCTGGGCTTCGTCGGGAACGATGCCGCGCGCGGCGAACTGGGCGTCCAGCGCGCGGAGCATGCCTTGCTGCGGAGATCGGGAGGCGGAAGCCGTCATGGAGCCGTGATTTTACCGTTCGCCCTGCGATTCACGAAGGGCGAACGGCACACGGATCGGTCGCCTAGAAATGCAACGACCGCTTGTCGACGTCGAGCGCGGCCTCGTGCATCGCTTCGGACAGCGTCGGGTGGGCGTGCACGATGCGGGCGATATCCTCGCTGCTGGCGTGGAACTCCATCGCCACCACGGCCTCCGAGATCAGTTCGGAGGCGTTGTTGCCGATGATGTGCACGCCGAGGATGCGGTCGGTTTTCGCATCCGCCAGCATCTTGACGAAGCCGGTGGTGTCGCCCTGGCCGAGGGCGCGGCCGTTGGCGGAAAAAGGGATCTTGCCGGCGCGGTATTCGATGCCGGCCGATTGCAGCTGCTGCTCGGTCTTGCCGACCCAGGCGATTTCCGGGTGGGTGTAGATGACCCAGGGCACGGCATCGTAGTTGCAGTGCCCGGCCTGGCCGGCGATCAGCTCGGCGACCATGACGCCCTCTTCCATGCCCTTGTGCGCCAGCATGGGGCCGCGCACGACGTCGCCCACCGCCCAGACATTGGGCAGGTTGGTGCGGCATTGGTCATCCACCTCGACGCGGCCGCGATCATCCAGCTTGAGGCCGACGTTCTCACAGCCGAGGCCGTCGGTGTTGGGCACGCGGCCGACGGAAACGATCAGCTTGTCGCACTCCAGCACGTGGCTTTCGTCGCCGAGCTCGTATTCTACGGACACGCCCTTCTTGCCCTGCGTGACCTTGCCGATTTTCACGCCCAGTCTGATGTCGAGGCCCTGCTTCTTCGTGAAGACCTTCCAGGCCTCCTTGGCCACTGCCGCATCGGCCGCGGCAAGGAAATCGGGCATGGCTTCGAGTATGGTGACCTCGGCGCCGACGCGCTTCCACACGCTGCCGAGTTCGAGGCCGATGACGCCGGCGCCGACGACGCCGAGGCGCTTCGGCACGGCATCGAAAGAGAGCGCGCCGGCGTTGTCGCAGATCACCTTGTTGTCGACGGAGATCCCGTCGATCTGGCGCGGCTTCGAGCCGGTGGCGACGATGACGTGCTTGGCCAGCACCGTTTCGCCGGCCACGTCGATTTCCCAGGCGCCCTCGCCGCCGCCGAGCGAAGGAAGTCCCTGCGGGACGAAGCTGCCGTGGCCGGGCAGCAGCGTGACCTTGTTCTTCTTGAACATGTGCTTGATGCCGCCGGTGAGCTGGGTGACGATGTTCTCCTTGCGCTTGACCATCGTCCTGACGTCGATCTTCACCGCCTCGGCGGAGATGCCGTGCATCACGAACGAATGGTTGGCCTGCTCGAACAGCTCGGACGATTGCAGGAGCGCCTTGGACGGGATGCAGCCGACGTTGAGGCAGGTGCCGCCGAGGCGCACCTCGCCCTTCGGGTCGGCATAGGGTTCGGATTCGACGCAGGCGGCGGAGAAGCCGAGCTGCGCCGCGCGGATGGCGGCGACATAGCCGCCGGGGCCGCCGCCGATGACCAACACATCGAACTGTTTCGCCATCTCAGATCTCCAGCAGCAGGCGCGCCGGGTCCTCGAGCGCTTCCTTCATGGTCACCAGGCCGAGCACCGCTTCGCGGCCGTCGATGATGCGGTGGTCATAGGACAGGGCCAGGTAGTTGATGGGGCGAATGACGATCTGGCCGTTCTCGACCACCGGGCGATCCTTGGTGGCATGGATGCCGAGGATGGCCGACTGCGGCGGGTTGATGATGGGCGTCGACAGCATCGAGCCGAAGACGCCGCCGTTGGAGATCGAGAAGGTGCCGCCGGTGAGCTCCTCGAGGGAAAGCTTGCCGTCCTTGGCCTTGGCGCCGAACTCGGCGATCTTCTTCTCGATGTCGGCCAGCGAGAGCTGGTCGGCGTCGCGCAGGATCGGCACGACCAGGCCGCGCGGGCTGCCCACGGCAATGCCGATGTCGAAGTAGCCGTGATAGACGATGTCGTTGCCGTCCACCGAGGCGTTGAGCACCGGGTACTTCTTCAGCGCGGCGACGGCAGCCTTGACGAAGAAGGACATGAAGCCGAGCTTGACGCCGTGCTCCTTCTCGAACTTGTCCTTGTACTTGTTGCGCAGTTCCATCACCGGCGCCATGTTGACCTCGTTGAAGGTGGTCAGGATGGCGGCGGTGGATTGCGACTGCACAAGGCGCTCGGCGACGCGGGCGCGCAGGCGGGACATGGGCACGCGCTGCTCGGAACGCTCGCCGATGATGGATTCGACGCTGACCGGCGCGGCGGGCTGGGCCAGCGCGGGCCTGGGCGCGGCGGGCGCGGCGGCGGGGGCGGCCGGCTTCTCGGCGTGGGCGATGACGTCGCCCTTGGTGACGCGGCCGCCGCGGCCGGAACCCTCGATGGGCGCGCCGGCAAGGCCTTTCTCTTCGATCATCTTGCGCGCCGCAGGCATCGCAGCGGGGGCGGCGGGGGCCGCAGCCTTGGCCGGAGCCGGCGCGGCGGCGGGAGCGCCGCCCGCGGATGCCTTGGCTTCCGTGTCGAGCTGGGCAATCACCTCGCCGGAGACGACCGTCTCGCCGTCGCCCTTGATGATCTTCACCAGGACGCCCGCTTCGGGGGCGGGCAGTTCCAGCACCACCTTGTCGGTTTCGATGTCGATCAGGTTTTCGTCGCGGGCGACCGCTTCGCCTTCCTTCTTGTGCCAGGAGACGAGCGTCGCTTCGGCGACCGATTCGGACAGTTGGGGGACCTTCACGTCAATCAGCATGATCTCTCCGTTTTTTCCTTGTCTTACTTCTGTTTGCCGAGTGCTTCAGCAATCAGTTCCTTCTGCTGCTCCATGTGCTTCGACGCATAGCCCACCGCCGGCGAGGCCGAGGCGGGACGGGAGGCGACGCGCAGGGTCTGGCCCTTGCGCAGCACGCCTTCGAGGCGATGGGCCTTGGCGTACCAGGCGCCCTGGTTGAGTGGCTCTTCCTGGCACCACACCAGCTCCCTGGCGCCGGAATATCTGCCCAGCTCCTCCGCGAAGCGCCGGTCGTCGAACGGGTAGAGCTGCTCGACGCGCAGCAGCGCGACGTTGTCGATCTTCCGCTCGCGGCGCGCCGCCAGCAGATCGAAATACACCTTGCCGGCGCAGGCGACGACGCGGATGACCTTCTTCGCATCGATCTCGTCGATCTCGCCGATGACGGTCTGGAAGGTGCCGTTGGCCAGATCCTCCAGCGAGGAGGTGGCGTCCTTGTGGCGCAGCAGCGACTTGGGCGTCATCACCACCAGGGGCTTGCGCTGCTTGCGCAGCATCTGGCGGCGCAGCAGGTGGTAGATCTGGGCGGCGTTCGATGGCACGCAGACTTCCCAGTTGAACTCGGCCGACAGCTGCATGTAGCGTTCCAGGCGTGCCGAGGAGTGCTCGGGGCCCTGTCCTTCGTAGCCGTGCGGCAGCAGCAGCACGAGGCCGCAGCCGCGGCCCCATTTCGCCTCGCCCGAGGAGAGGAACTGGTCGATGACGACCTGGGCGCCGTTGGCGAAATCGCCGAACTGCGCTTCCCAGATGACGAGCTCGCTGGGGCTGGCGGTGGCGAAGCCGTACTCGAAGGCCAGCACGGCTTCCTCGGACAGCACGGAGTCGAAGCAGTGGAACCAGCCCTGCTTTTCCTGGATGTTGGCGAGCGGCCAGTAGATGCCCTCGTCCCATTTCTCGCGGTTCTGGTCGTGCAGGGCGGCGTGGCGGTGGAAGAAGGTGCCGCGGCCGACGTCTTCGCCGGAGACGCGCACGTTGAAGCCGGCGGCCAGCAGCGTGGCGTAGGCGAGGTTCTCGCCCATGCCCCAGTCGACCGGCAGCCGGCCCTCGCCCATGGCCTTGCGGTCGTCGATGATCTTCTGCACGCGCGAATGCAGCGTGAAGTTGCCCGGCACGCCGGTGATGCTGTCGGCCAGGCGCTTGAGTTCCTTCATCGGCACCGTGGTGTCGCATTTCTCCGTGTAGGGCACGTTGACATGCGGCGTCCAATCGATGGCGAACTTGCTGTGGTAGTCGGTGATGACGGGATCGATCAGGTGGCGGCCCTCGTCGAGCGCGGTGCGGTAGTCCTTGATCATCTGCTCGCCGTCGCCCTGCGCGATGATGCCCTGGGCCTGCAGCCTGTCGAGGTAGAGCTTGCGCGTGCCGGGGTGCTTGGCGATTTTCTTGTACATGAGCGGCTGGGTGACCATCGGCTCGTCCTGCTCGTT
>PNJM01000124.1 GCA_013821865.1 Rhodocyclaceae bacterium | reverse complement strand
CTCCATGGCGGTGTTGAAGCCACCCCAGAAAACGATGCCGGAGAAAAAACCGACCACCAGCAGGGTCAGCAGGGAATATTTGGCGCTCGGCTGCTTGAGCACGGTCCAGCAGCGGCAGATCAAACCCTTGTTGCATTCGGCCACGAATCATCACTCCTGTCAGATGGTCTCTGCCGTTTGCTTATCAGCCGCCAACGACATTGACCTTATGATTTGAAAGGTGAATGATCGTGGTTTTGCTGCGGTGCGATATTGATCTAAGACAAACTTCGCCGCACTCGGCGTACCGCTCAGCGGGGAGGCTTGCGCCCTTTTTTCTCCTGCTTCTGCGCGGCAGCGTGGGCCTTCCGGATGCTGTCGCCGAGCGACTGCGCGTCCGCGGAATCCGGCGGCAGTTGTTTCAGCAGGCGCTCCCAGTGCGTTGCCGCCGCAGCGTAGTCCTCGCGCTCGTAGGCGGCGGTGCCGGCCAGCACCAGGGCAGTCGGATCCTCCGGCTCGATTATCAGCGCGCGGTTGATCAGTTCGGTCGGCTTGCCCTTGAGCGAGCCGCCGGTGGCGATCGCCAGTGCCTCGGCATAGTCCGACAGCAGCTGCGCATCCTGATCCACCAGCTTCGCCGCCTTGCCGTAAGCGGTGACCGCCTCTTCGTAGCGGCCCAGCGCCTTGTACGAGCGCGCCAGCATGGCCCACCCCTTGAGGTCGTCGGGGTTCTTCTCGAGCCGTGCCGCCAGCCTGGTCACCATTTCGTCGATCTTGCGCGCGGTGATCTTGGGTCGCGCGGCTTCTGGCGAGAGCGCCGGCAGGTTGCCCAGCGTGAAGTAGAGCAGGGCCGCCGCGAGCGGCACCATGAGGCCGATCAGCACGGCGCTGCGTTTCGCCGTGTGCTTCGCTGCGGCGGTTTCGTCCGCCACGCCCGCGTCCTCGAGCAGGCGGCGCTGCAGTTCGCGCCGGCCCTGTTCGAAATCCTCGCGGCTCAAGCTGCCGCCGTCGAGATCGCGATCGAGTTCGTTCAGCTGGTCACGGTAGATGGCGGCATTGATGGCCTTGCGCGAGGCTTCGGCATGCACGTCCTGCCGGCGCAGCAACGGCGGCAGCAGAAACAGGAGGGAAATGGCGACGAGGACGGCTGCGGCGATCAAAAAGGCGGTCATGGGTTCCTGCCGCTGTCAGCGGCCTCCTTGAGCAGGGCCTCGACCTTCTGCTGATCCTCGGTCGAGAGCGCGGCGGCATCGGCCACGCGCCTGCCGCGGCGGCGCAGGTAGAGCAGCAGCGTGGCGACGCCGGCGACGAGCAGCAGCAGCGGGCCGAACCAGAGCAGGAAGGTCGTGGCCTTCAGCGGCGGCCGGTAGCGCACGAAATCGCCGTAGCGCCCCACCATGAAATCCATGATCTCCTTGTCCGACTTGCCCAGCCTGATCTGCTGGCGGATTTCGCGGCGCAGATCCTGCGCCAGGTCGGCGTGAGAGCCGGCCAGCGACTCGTTCTGGCAGACCAGGCAGCGCAGTTCCTCGGAGATGGACACCATGCGCTTCTCGACCTGCACGTCCTCGGCCATCGGCGCGGCTTCCTTGGCGATGGCCGAGCAGCACAGCAGGGTGGTGCACAGCGTCAGGAACAGGCGCTTCATTTTTGCAATTCCTTCACCAGCGGCAGAATCTTGCCGTCGAGCGCTTCGCGCGTGACCGGCCCGATCTGCTTGTAGCGGATGACGCCCGCCTTGTCGATGACGTAGGTTTCGGGTACGCCATACACGCCGTAGTCGATGCCGGTGCGTCCTTCCGCGTCGGAAATGCTCATCACGTAAGGGTCGCCGAGTTGTTTCAGCCAGCGCAGCGCATCCTCGCGCTGATCCTTGTAGTTGAGGCCGTAGATCGGCACGATTTTCGATTCGGACAGATCCACCAGCAACGGGTGCTCCTGGCGGCAGGAGGCGCACCACGAGGCCCAGACGTTGAGCAGCCACACCTTGCCCTGCATCTCGCGCGGCGCGAACTTCTCGTCGGGCTTGTGCAGTTGCGGCAACTCGAAGGCGGGCGCCGGCTTGCCGACGAGCGGCGAGGGCACCTCGCGCGGATTGAGGTTGAGGCCGATGGCGAGGAAGGCCACGAGAACGATGAAAATGCCCAGCGGCACCAGAAAGCGGGTCATGCCGCAGCTCCTTGCGTTACGACGCGGGCACTGGCGGCCTTCTTCAGACGATAGCGCCGGTCGCTCATGGCGACCAGCCCGCCCAGCGCCATGAGCAGGCAGCCGCCCCAGATCCAGTCAACGAACGGCTTGTGATACACGCGCACGCTCCAGGCGCGTTCGTCTATCGGTTCGCCCAGCGAGACATAGACGTCACGCAGCAGGCCGGTATCGATGGCCGCCTCGGTCATGGGCATGGCCGAGGAAAGATACTGGCGCTTCTCCGGGTTCATCGTGCGCAGCACCTTGCCGTCCTTCGACAGTTCGAGCTCGCCCACCATGGCGCGGTAGTTGGGCCCCATCGCCTCGCGCACGCCGACGAAACGGAAGGTGTAGCCGCCCACCGACACCGTATCGTCCGGCTCCATGCGCACGTCCTTCTCAGACTCGTAGCCCTTGACCATGGTCACGCCGATGACGAAGACGGCGATGCCCAGGTGCGCGAGGTGCATGCCGTACCAGCTGCGCGGCTGCGCCAGGAGGCCGCCGCCGGTCGCGCGCACCCGTTCGATGACGTTGACCACGCTGCCGGCGATGATCCAGGTGGCGAGCAGCAAGCCCAGCGCAATGAGCGGCGTCCATTGGCCGAAGGCGAGCGGTACGGCGATCGCGACGACCAGCGCGGCGACGAAGGCCGATCGCAGCCGCTTCGCCATGTCGGCGAGGCTGGCGTGCTTCCAGCGCGCGAACGGACCCAGCGCCATGAGGAAGAGCGCCGGCACCATGAGCGGCGCGAACACCGAGTTGAAGTAGGGTGGGCCGACGGAGAGCTTGCCCAGGCCGAGCGCGTCTATGAACAGCGGATAGAGCGTGCCGAGCAGCACGGAGCCGGCCGCCACGACCAGCAGGACATTGTTCATCAGCAGCAGGGATTCGCGCGAAATCAGGGCGAAGCTGCCGCCCAGGCCGACCTTCGGCGCGCGCAGGGCGAACAGGAGGAGCGAGCCGCCGATGACGATGGCGAGCAGGATCAGGATGAAAATGCCGCGGCGCGGGTCGGTGGCGAAGGCATGCACCGAGCTCAGCACGCCGGAGCGTACGAGAAACGTGCCGAGCAGGGAGAGCGAGAAGGCGGCGATGGCCAGCAGCACCGTCCAGTTCTTGAAGCTGCCGCGCTTCTCCGTCACCGCCAGCGAGTGCACCAGCGCCGTCCCCACCAGCCAGGGCAGGAAGGAGGCGTTCTCCACCGGGTCCCAGAACCACCAGCCGCCCCAGCCCAGTTCGTAATAGGCCCACCAGGAGCCCAGCGCGATGCCCAGCGTCAGGAAGATCCAGGCCGCCGTGGTCCACGGCCGCGACCAGCGTGCCCAGGCGGCATCGAGCTGGCCGGACAGGAGCGCCGCGATGGCGAAGGCGAAGGCGACGGAGAAGCCGACATAGCCCATGTACAGCATGGGCGGGTGGAATACCAGGCCGGGATCCTGCAGCAGCGGATTGAGGTCGCGCCCGTCCTCGGCCGCCGGCAGCAGGCGCTCGAAGGGATTGGAAGTGAACAGGATGAAGAGCAGGAAACCCACCGCCACCAGTCCCAGCACGCCCAGCACGCGCGCCGCCATCGTGTCGGGCAGGTGGCGCGAGAGGGCGCTGACCGCCAGCGTCCAGCCCGACAGCATCAGCATCCACAACAGGAGCGATCCCTCGTGGCCGCCCCAGACGCCGGCTATGCGGTAGATCAGCGGCAGCCGCGAATTGGAATGCTGCGCGACGTAGACGACGGAGAAGTCATTGGCGACGAAGGCCCAGGTGAGGCAGCCGAAGGCGGTTGCCACCAGCAGGAACTGGGCGCGGGCGGCCGGCCGCGCCAGGGCGATCCACGGCAGGCTGCCGCGTGCGGCGCCGATCAAAGGCAGCGTGCCCTGCACGAGAACCATGAACAGGGCGAGGATCAGGGCAAAGTGGCCGAGTTCGGGAATCATTGCTTCACGCTCTTCGCCGTCTTGTGCGCCTGCTCGACCGCGTGCTGCGCTTCCGGCGGCATGTAGTTCTCGTCGTGCTTGGCCAGTACCTCGGAAGCGGCAAAGAGGCCGTCCGGTCCGAGCTTGCCCTGCGCCACGACGCCTTTGCCCTCGCGGAACAGGTCGGGCAGGATGCCGGTGTAGGCGACGGACATCTCCTTCGCCGTGTCGGTCACGATGAACCGCACGGTGAGGCCGTCGGACTGGCGTTTCATGCTGCCTTCCTTGACCAGGCCGCCGATGCGGAAAGTCTTTCCTTGCGGCGCCTCGCCCGCCGCGACCTGCGTCGGCGTAAAGAAGAATACCAGGTTGCTCTGGAAGGCGTTGAGTACCAATGCGGCGGCGATGCCGAGTGCGGCAAGGCCGCCGCCGATGATGGCGAAGCGTTTGTGTCTAGGTTTCATTGTTTTCGGCGCTGGCGGCGATTTCCCGCTTGAGTTCTTGAAGGGCGTTCTTTCGACGCAGCCTGACCAGAATAGGTTCCACGATCATCAGCGCCGCACAGGCGCCGAAGGAGCCCCAGACGTAGAAGGCGTAGCCGCCCATGGCGAGAAACTCGCCGAGGCTGTTCCATTTCATTGCCGCACCTCCCGCAATTCTTCCACCCAGCCGGCGTGGCGCTCCCGCTCCAGGATGATCGCGCGCACCCGCGCCAGCGCCACGGCGATGGAATACATCCAGAACGCCAGCGCCATCAGCAGCATGCCCCACAGCATGGCCTGCGCCATCGAGGGCGACCTGGTGAGACTGACCGAGGCCCCCTGGTGCAGGGTATTCCACCATTTCACCGAGAAGTAGATGATGGGGATGTTGATCACGCCGACCAGCGCCAGCACGGCGCCCGCCTTGTCGGCGCGGCGCGGCTCGTCGATGGCCGACTGCAGGGCGATGAAGCCGAGGTAGAGAAAGAACAGGATCAACTCGGACGTGAGCCGGGCGTCCCACACCCACCAGGTGCCCCACATCGGCTTGCCCCACAAGGCGCCGGTCCACAGCGAGAGAAAGGCCATCAGCGCACCGGTGGGCGCCAGCGCGGAAGCCATCATGCCGGAGAGCCGCGTGTTGAAGCCCAGCCCGAGCGCCGCCCAGAAAGCCATGACGAGATAGATGAACATCGACATCCACGAGGCGGGCACATGGATGAAGATGATGCGGTAGCCCTCGCCCTGCTGGGCGTCGGTGGGCGCGGCGAAGAAACCGATGTAGAGTCCGGCGATGCCGAAAACCGCCGTCAGCGCCCAGAACCACGGAATCATTTTCCCCGCCAGCGGATAGAACGTCTGCGGCGAGGCGTACCTGAACCAGTTGATCAGTCGGTTGTTCATTCCAAAGCAATCCTCAAAGCCACCGTCGTCGCCCATGGTCCGAAAAACGCGGCCAGCGCCAGAAAGGCCGCCAGCAGCGACAGGTGCGCGGCGGCGCCCAAGCCGGTGATATCCGCCTCCACCGCGCCGGCGCCGAAGATCAGCACCGGCACGTAGAGCGGCAGCACCAGCAGCGACACCAGCACGCCGCCGCCGCGCACGCCCAGCGTCAGCGCCGCGCCAATGGCGCCGATCAGGCTCAGCACCGGCGTGCCTATGGCCAGCGCGACGACCAGCACCGCCAGCGACGCGGGGGCAAGGTCGAACTGCAGGCCCAGCACCGGCGCCAGCAGCGTCAGCGGCAGTCCCGACAGCAGCCAGTGCGCAATCACCTTGCCCGTCACCAGCACCCCCAGCGGCACGGCGGAAAGCGCCATCTGCTCCAGCGCGCCGTCGGCGTAGTCGGCGGCGAACAGGCGGTTCAGCGAGAGCATGGTCGCCAGCAGCGCGGCCACCCACAGCACGCCGGGGGCGATCTTGCGCAGCATGTCCATCTCCGGCCCGATGCCGAGCGGGAACAGGCTGACGACGATGACGAAGAAGAACAGCGTCGTCAGCACGTCCGACTTGCGCCGCGCGGCCAGCAGCAGATCGCGCCGCACGATGCCGCCCAACGCCGTGAGGATGTTGGTCTCGGCCATCAGTCGAGCCGCAGGTGTTCTATGCGGCCGGCCGCCAGCGGCAGTTCCTGGTGGCTGGTCAGCACCGCCATGCCGCCGGAGGCCAGGTGCGCGTCGATCATGCCGCACAAGGTGGCCACGGCCGCCTTGTCCAGTGCCGTGAGCGGCTCGTCCAGTATCCACAACCGGTGCTTGCCGAGCAGCAGGCGCGCCAGCGCGACCCGGCGCTTCTGGCCGGCCGAGAGCACGCGCGCCGGCAGATCCTCGCGGCCTTTCAGGCCGAGGCTGCGCAGGGCGCCGCGCGCTTCATCCTCGCCTGCCGCCTGTCCGGCGAGCCGCGCCGACATGCGCACGTTTTCCTGCGCGGTCAGATCGTCCTTCACCGCGCCGGCGTGTCCGCAATAGATCAGTTCGCGCCGGAAGTCCTCGGCCAGCTCGCGGATCGGCGTGCCGCCCCAGCGGATCTCGCCCCCGGCCGGCGGCGACAGGCCGCACAGCATGCGCAGCAGGCTGGTCTTGCCGCTGCCGTTGGCCCCCTGCACCATCAGGCAGGCGCCGGCACCGAGCCGGAAAGAGAGCCCGCGGAACAGGCTCTTCTCGCCGCGCACGCACTCGAGATTGCTGGCTTCAAGCATCGGGGCAAATTCTGCATGACTCCGGCGGGCCGGAGTTTAACCAGGATCAAAGGCCACGCCCGAAGGCGCGAAAGGCGGGATTTTACCGGTTTGAAGGGCCCAGCCGCAGGCGAATCGACGCCAGCACGCGGGCCGGGTGCAGCATTTCAGGCTCGAAACGCGGCAGATCGACCGAGTCCAGCGTGTTTTTCACCAAAAGCCCCAGGTCGGTGTCACCCTCCATGACCAGGCGCCGGCTGAAGAACAGCGTGTCGGGGTCTTCCTGGCGCAGGGCCAGGGCGAGGAAGTCGCAGGCCTTTGCACTGATGGAGACATCCGGCTTTGCGCTGCTGACCACAGGGCGGAAGCCGCGCGGCGTCAGCGTGAAACGCAGGGTCAGGCCGCCGTCCAGCACGCGCAGGCAGACCAGCTTGCCGGTGAGCGGCTCCAGGTTCTCGCGCGGCAGGATGCGGCCCAGCGCCAGGTTGAGCGCGGCCACCAGCCCCAGGGTCGGCGGCAGCTGCGGCAGGCGCGAATGGAGGGCTCCAACCGGCTTTGGCAAATCGAATTGCGGAATCCTGAAGCCGCCCCGCAGGGCTTCACGTAACTTGGTCAAGGTATTCATGGCATGGGATTCTAGCAGTTCGGTGGATGGATCTTTATTGGCATCACCCAGGCGGTGCAACCGCGACAGCCGGGAAAGCAGCCGAATCGGCTGCTAGACAGTCACCTGCTCAAGGCCGGCCTTGCCGTGCCAGAAGCCGTTGCAGGGTTCCGCCAGTCCAAGCGCGGCCATTTTCTGCCATGCCGCGGCGGGATCGATCGCGCCGTCCGCGCGACTGCGGAAGGCCTCGAGCAGCGCCATCGTATGCCGCGATTGCGGGCTGATGCGCAGCACGTCGACGCCCATGCCGCGCATGGCGTCGACCTCGCCGATCAGGTTGTATACCCTGGCCGACTGGGTCTGGATGCCGTTGAGCGTCAGGAATTCCTCGCCTTCGCGCGTCCTGATGAGCAGGCCGTCGGGGAACTCGATGCACTTGAACTGGCAGTCGTCCT
>PNJM01000123.1 GCA_013821865.1 Rhodocyclaceae bacterium | reverse complement strand
CAGGCTGGTTGTCTTCCTGAGCAGCCTGTTGCTCTGCATCGCAATCCTTGCCCGTCTCTCCCGCCTCCGGGTTTGTTTCGGCGGCAGCCAAACCGAATTTTTCGCCGGGGAATAACGCCATGAGCACCAAAGGCTGCGTTTTTGCGCTGATTGCCGCATTGCTGTCCCTCGCGCTCCCATCCCGCGCGGCCGAACTGGTGGTCGGACAGGTGGCACCGCTGTCCGGCGTACTGGCCAGCACCGGCCAACAGATGGTGCTCGGCGCGAAAATCTACTTCGAGCACATCAACGGCAAAGGCGGCATCCATGGCGCGAAAATCCGCCACATAGTGCTGGACGACGGCTACAAGGTGGAGGAGACGATCAGGCTCACCCGGCAGTTGATCGACAAGGACAAAGCCGTGGCGCTGTTCGGCTACGCCGGCACCGCGAATCTGACCGAGCTTCTCAAGCGCAACATCATGCAGGATGCCAATATCGCGCTCGTCGCGCCCTATACCGGCGGAGAGACTCTGCGCAATCCCTTCAATCCGAGCATTTTCCACATCCGTGCCGGTTATGCCGATGAAGCCGAACACATGGTCGGGCAGCTCTTCACGACGGGCGTCAAGCACATCGCCGTCTACTACCAGAACGACGGTTTCGGCAAGGCGGGGCTGGCCGGCGTGGAAAACGCCCTGGCCAAACGCGGCCTCAAACTGGCAGCCAGCGCGCCCTACGAGCGCAACAAGCTGGACGCCTCGGTTGCCGAAGCCGTCAAGGTCATCGCCGAATCGAAGGCGGATGCCGTCATTATGGTTTCGATCAATGTCACCACGGCGGCGTTCGTCAAGGCCTACCGCAGCGCCGGCGGCACTGCCCAGCTATTCAACATCTCCGTGGTCGACCCTGCCGAACTGGTCAAGCTCGGCGGGCTAAGCAACTTGCACGGACTGGGGATATCCCAGGTCGTTCCGTTTCCCTATTCGCCGACCCTGCCCGTGATCCGCGAGTACAGGGAGCTGTTCATGAAATACGCGCCGAAAGAAGCCAACATTTCCTATACCAGCTTCGAGGAATTCATCGGCGCCAAGGTGCTGGTCGAAGGCTTGCGCCGTGCCGGACCGAATCCCACGCGGGAAAAGGTGCTGCGCGCCCTCGAAGGGCTTGGCGCCCACGACATCGGCGGCTTCCAGGTGAATTACTCACGCGACAACCGCATCGGCTCGCGCTTCGTCGAAGTCACCGTGATCGGGCGCGACGGCCGGCTGCTGCGCTGAAGCCATTTTCTGCAACCAACCGGAGCATCGCCATGCCGCATCTTCCCGTCCTTGAAAAAACAACCGGCCCCCGCGGCGAAATCGACCGCCACAGGCGCCTCGCCGGCAAGACCGTTCTGATCACGGGCGCGGCCCGCGGCATCGGCGAAGCCATCGCCCGGAAGTGCGCGACGGAAGGCGCCCAGGTCGCGCTGTGCGACATGGACCGTCATTCCGTGCAGCAAACGGCCGATGCGCTGCGCAGCCAGGGCAACCTGGCCGGCGCCTTCACCGCCGACGTCTCCGACAGCGGGAGCGTCAAGACCATGGTGGAAGCGGTGAAGGCCTATTTCGGCCGCATCGATGCACTGGTGAATAACGCCGGAATCGTGCAGGACGCGCAACTGAAGAACATGCGCGACGACCAGTGGGAGCGCGTCATCGCCGTGAATCTCTCCGGCGTGTATCACTGCACGCGCTCGGTGGTCGACATCATGCTGGCGCAAGGTTCCGGCTCGATCATCAGCCTCTCATCGGTGGTCGGCATTTACGGCAACTTCGGCCAGACCAATTACGCCGCCGCCAAGGCCGGCGTGATCGGCATGACGAAGACCTGGGCCAAGGAACTCGGCCGCAAGGGCATCCGCGCCAACGCCATCTGCCCCGGCTTCATCGCCACGCCGATCCTCGCCTCGATGCCGGACAGCGTGCTGGCCGAGATCGTGCGCCGCGTGCCGGCGGGTCGCCTCGGGCAGCCCGAGGAAATCGCCAATGTCGCCGCCTTTCTCGCCTCGGACGAGGCCGGCTACGTTAACGGCGCCGTGATCGAAGTCTCGGGCGGCGCCACGCTGTAGCGGCATGCGCGAGCCGACCCGCCGCACGGGAAAAATAGCCACGGCCGCCGAGGCCGTGCACCTGATCCGCAACGGCGCCACCGTGGCCACGGCCGGTTTCGTCGGCATCGGCTTCGCCGAGGGCATCGCCGTGGCGCTGGAGGAGCGCTTTCTCTCCGGTGCCGGCCCACGCGACCTGACGCTGGTTTACGCTGCCGGCCAGGGCGACGGCCAGCGCCGCGGCCTCAATCATCTCGGCCACGCAGGACTGGTGCGCCGCGTCATCGGCGGCCACTGGGGGCTGGTGCCGCAGCTGCAGAAACTGGCGGCAGACAACCTGATCGAGGCCTACAACCTGCCGCAAGGCGTCATCAGCCACCTGTTCCGCGATATTGCCGCCGGCAAGCCCGGCCATCTGTCCTCGATCGGCCTCGGCACCTTCGTCGACCCCCGCCACGGCGGCGGCAGGCTCAATGCGCGGACAGTGGAAGAGATCATCGAGCCGATGACGGTAGGCGGCCGCGAGTACCTCTTCTACAAGGCACTGCCCATCGACGTTGCCATCCTGCGCGGCACCACGGCCGATATGGCCGGCAACGTCACCATGGAGAAAGAGGCGCTGACGCTGGAAGCGCTGGCCATTGCCATGGCTGCGCACAACTCCGGCGGTATCGTCATCGTGCAAGTCGAGCGCATCGCCGAACGCGGCACGCTCAATCCGCGTCAGGTGAAGATTCCCGGCGTGCTGGTGAACTGCGTGGTGGTGGCGGAAAAGCCGGAGCACCATATGCAGACCTTCGCCGTCGCCTACGACCCGGCCTTCTCAGGCGAGATCCGGGTTCCGATGGAAAGCATCCCGCCAATGCCGCTCACGGAGCGCAAGATCATCGCGCGCCGCGCCGCATTCGAGCTGGCGCCGGACAGCGTGGTCAATCTCGGCATAGGCATGCCGGAAGGCGTCGCCAATATCGCCAACGAGGAGAAAGTCCTCGACCGCATGACGCTCACCGCCGAACCCGGCGTGATCGGCGGCATGCCGGCCGGAGACCTGAACTTCGGTGCGGCCACCAATACCGAGGCCGTCATCGACCAGCCCTATCAATTCGACTTCTACGACGGTGGCGGGCTGGACATTGCCTTTCTCGGCCTGGCCCAGGCCGACCGCCAGGGCAATCTGAATGTCAGCAAGTTCGGGCCCAGGCTGGCCGGCGCCGGTGGTTTCATCAACATCTCGCAATCGGCCCGCAAGGTGGTTTTCGTTGGCACCTTCACTGCCGGCGGGCTGGAGATCGCCGTCACCGACGGCCGGCTGCGCATTCTTGTGGAAGGCCGGTCGCGCAAATTCGTTCGGGATGTCGAGCATCGCAGCTTCAGCGGCGGCTATGCCGTGCAGCGCGGCCAGCCTGTACTCTACGTGACCGAGCGCTGCGTCTTCCGCCTCGGGCCGGACGGGCTCGAACTGACGGAGATCGCGCCGGGCATCGATCTTGAGCGGGATGTTCTCGCCCATATGGATTTCCCGCCGGTCATGCGCGTCACGCCCCGTATCATGGACAAGCGGATCTTCCGCGACGAGCCGATGGGCCTGCGCCAGGTTTTAGGCGTCGAGCAACACCGGCTTTTCAACCCGCCCAAATCGGCGCATGATAAGTAGCGTCCGGTGCACATCCTCTGCGCCGATTTTCAGGCCAATGTCAGGAGGGAGCCATGAGCAAGCCAACCGAGCAATTCACGGAACTGCACAAGAAGAGCATCGACGCCGCCACGCGGCTGGCGCAGATATCGCTCGACAACTCCAAGCGCATCATGGAACTTCAGGTGGAAATCGCGCGCTCCCTGTTCGAGGAGAGCGTGAAGAACGCCAAGGCGCTCACCGAGGCCAAAGACCCGCAGGCGGCGCTGGCATTGCGCACCCAGTTCGCGCAGGAGACCACGCAGAAGATGATCGAGGCGGCGCGCCGGATCGGCGAGATCAGTGCGGAAGCCCAGGCCGAGTTCAACAGCATGCTCGGACAGCAGCTGGCCGGTTCCAGCCAGGAAATGATGGAGGCGTTCCAGAAGATGATGGGCGTGAGCGGCTTCCCGGGCGGCAATCAGAACGCCATGGCCTCGATGCAGCAGGCCTTCGATACCGCCAAGAACGCCTTCGACCAGATCGCCAAGGCCTCGTCCGCCGCGTTTGCCGGCATGGGCGGGCTGGCCGGCCAGGACAAGGACAAGGGCAAGGGCAAGAGCATCAAGGTGGAGTGAGGGGCGAAGCGTGAGGGGAAATCCGCCCCTCAGTTCTTCCACCGTTCCGCCGCTTCGTCGTCCGACTCGCGCGCGTCGACCCAGCGCTCGCCTTCCGGTGTCTTTTCCTTCTTCCAGAAAGGCGCCCGTGTCTTCAGGTAGTCCATGATGAATTCGCAGGCGGCGAAGGCCTCGCCGCGATGCGCGCCGACCACGGCCACCAGGACGATGGTGTCGCCGGGTCGCAGCGGGCCGATGCGGTGGATCACCAGTGCGTCCATGATGTCCCAGCGGCCGCGCGCCTCCCCGACGATGGCTTCCAGCGATTTCTCGGTCATGCCGGGATAGTGCTCGAGGCTCATCTCCGCCACGCCGGCGCCTTCGTTCGTGTCCCGCACCAGGCCGACGAAGCTCGCCACGGCGCCGGCCTTCGCGTTGCCGCGGGTCAGCGCGGCGATCTCGGCACCGATGTCGAAGTCCCCGGCCTGCACGCGAACCGTCATCTCACCCACCCGTTACCGGCGGAAAGAAGGCCACCTCGTCGCCGTCCTTCAGCGGCGCATCCATCGCCGCCATCTGCTGGTTGACCGCGACGCGCAGGTTCTTCGTTTTGCTCAGCGCCTCCCACGTCTCCCCGCGCGCCGCCAGATGGGCCTGCAGCTGGCCGACGTTGGCCACCTGCGCCGGCAGGGCGATATTCTCCGACGCTTGCCCGAGGGCTTCGCGCAGGCTGGCGAAATAAAGAATCCTGACGCTCATAGAATCAGTATAACAACTCGCTGAAAGGGATGAAGCGCACCAGGTCGCCGCGCCGTATCGCCTGCCCCGCCGGGTTGTCGATCAGGCCGTCGGCCCATGCCGTGGAAGTGAGCACCGCCGCGCTCTGGTTGGGGAATATCTCCAGCCCGCCCCCGGCGCCGATGCGGGCGCGCAGGAACTCGCGGCGCGGATCGGGCTTCGGCCAGTCGAAGTCGGCGCGCATCATCAGGCCGCGCGGCGCCGTCCGGGCCGCCCCCTGCGCGCGCAGGATGAAGGGGCGCACCAGCATGACGAAGGTGACGAAGCTCGACACGGGGTTGCCCGGCAGGCCGATGAACGCCGCCGCTTTTTCACCCCTGCCGACGCGGCCGAAGGCGAGCGGCTTGCCCGGCTTGATGGCGATCTTCCACAGGCTCAATTCGCCCTCCGCCTCCACCGCCGGCTTGACGTGATCCTCCTCCCCCACCGAAACGCCGCCGCTGGTGACGATGAGGTCATTGCCCGCGGCCGCTTCGCGCAGCACGGCGCGCGTGGCATCGAGCCGGTCGGGCACGATGCCGAGATCGCGCACTTCGCAGCCGAGCAGTTCCAGCAGCCCGCGCAGGGTGTAGCGGTTGGAGTTGAAAATGGCGCCTTCCGGCAGCGGCTCGCCCGGCATGACCAGTTCGTCGCCGGTGAAGAACACGCCGACGCGCAGCCGGCGGAAGACCGGCAGGCAGGCCAGTCCGACCGAAGCGGCGAGGCCGGTCTCCTGCGGCTTCAGGCGCGTGCCCGCGGCGAGGATCTCGGCGCCGCGGCGGATGTCCTCTCCGGCGCGGCGGATGTTCTCGCCCTCGCGCGGGACATGGTTGATGGCAACGCGCTGCTGCCCGCCTTCGCCTTCATGGGCGCACAGTTCCTGCATGACCACCGCGTCGGCGCCCGGCGGCACCGGCGCGCCGGTGAAGATGCGCGCCGCCGTGCCGCGCCTGAGCGGCGTGCCGACGCTGCCTGCCGGAATGCGCTGCGAGACGGGCAGCACGACGCCGGCCGCGGGCACGTCGGCGCGGTTGACCGCATAGCCGTCCATGCCGGAGTTGTCCAGCGGCGGCACCTCGAGGGCACTGTGCTGCGCCGCGGCCAGCACCCGGCCGCAGGCGGCGATGGTGTCGACCTGCTCGATGTCACTCGCGGGGCGCGCCCCGGCGAGCAGTTGCGCCAGCGCCTCGTCGAAGGAAAGCATGCCTTTCTTCATTGCCTGAGTTCCAGATAGCGCATGATGAATTCCGCGATCGCGTCAGGATTGTTGATGTCCAGCACCGGCAGCGTCGTCGCCACCGGCGCGTCGCTCGCCACGGCGACGATGTTCGGATGCTCGGTATGGATCGGCGGCTTGCCGTGCGAGGGCCGGTATACCTCGAGCTTGGGAATGAGCTCGTTCGTCTTGTAGCCCTCCACCAGGGCCAGGTCGCAGGGCGACAGCATTTTGATCTGTTCCTCCAGCGTCGGTTCCGGCCCGCCGCGCAACTCGTGCATCAGCACCCAGCGCTGGTCGGAACTGAGCAGCACCTCGCTGCAGCCGGCCTCGCGGTGGCGAAAGGAATCCTTGCCCGGCCGGTCGATGTCGAAGCCGTGGTGGGCATGCTTGATGAGCGACACCTTCAGGCCTTCCATGACGAAGCGCGGGATGAGCTGCTCGATCAGCGTGGTCTTGCCCGAGCCGGAATAGCCGGCGAAGCCGAATACTTTCATGAAGCCCCTTCAATGCACGGCACCGTCAGCACCGGCGCGAAGCCGCCGCCCGGCGTGCGGAAATTGGTCGTCTGCCCCTGGTAGAGCCGCGCCGTGACGAGCTGGACCTCCCCGCGATAGACGTAGTTGCGCAGATCCAGCTTGAGGCCGACCGTCTCCTCCCCCGCCCCGATGCGCCGCTCCGAGGGCGGCACCAGCGCCTGCGCCACGTAGCCGCCTTCCAGCACCTCCTCGAACACGCGCCGGGTCAGCTTGTCGCCGCGGTAGGCCGCCTTGCTGCCGTAGCCCGCCGCCGGCTTGAAGAAAAGCTGCTTTCGGCGCTGCCACAGCGATTCCCCGTCCTCGCGCCGCACGATCTCGGTGCGCGGAATGCCGCCGAGCAGGATCGCCCGCGTCGCCGCGTCGACGCCGAGGTCGCGCAGGACATTCCCGTCGGTGAGCAGCGCCAGGTTGCGCTTGTCGGCATACAGCGCATGGGCCCGCGGATGCGGCGTCAGCACGACGGCGCCGGCCAGATAAGCTTCGCGCAAGGCCGCGTTCGCCGGCGCTTCGAGGCCGAAATCGGTGAGGCGGTTGTAGACCAGGTCGATGCGCTGCCCGCCGTGGCTGAGCGCGCCGCCCACGAAGCGCAGTTCCGCCGGGTCGGCGATCACGGCCGTGAATCCGTGCCGCTCGAACAGCTTCCGGAACAGGATGAATTCGGGATAGAGATACTGCTCCGGCGGATGCTCGTCGACGATGGCGATGCGCTCCAAGGCGGCCTCGCCGCGCTCGGCGCGCCATTCGGCCAGGAACATGCCGAGAAAGTCCCGCTCCAGCGTCTCCGCATGGTGCCGGCCGGGCAGAATCGCCTCCGCTTCCGCGCAGCAGGCCTGCTGCGCCTGCGCCAGGGCCGCATTGAGCAGGGCCCCGCCGGCGTTGGTGTTGATCTCGATGAGCTGGGGGCCCAACGCACCCCCGTGCGTTCCCACAATGTTGCCCTGATGGAAATCGTAGCCGAGGAACACGCC
>PNJM01000122.1 GCA_013821865.1 Rhodocyclaceae bacterium | reverse complement strand
ATCGTCGGCGGGTCGGGGACGGAAGTGCGCCGCGGCGATGACCGAAGGAAATCCCCGTGGGACGATGTCGTGCGCGGGCAGGTATACGATTCGCGCAGCGCCGGCTCCGGCCGCGTCTCGCAGCAGATCCAGGTGGTCGAGGGCGGCAGGGCCTTCATCAACGCCGGCACCTCGGTGCCCGTTCCGCTGCGCCAGGCGGTGCTCACGCCCGGCGGCGCCATCGTTTCCGAAAGCGTGGTCTATCGCGACATCGGCAGCGGCTTCTACGCCGAGCCGCAGCTTGCCGGCGATCGCGTGACCCTCACCATCAGCCCGACGCACGACACGCCGGCCAATCTCGGGCCGGGCAGCGCGAACATCCAGCGCATGTCGACCACGGTTTCAGCCCGGCTGGGGGAGTGGATGGAGATCGGCGGCGTGAATCAGGAGCAGGCAGGCGACCAGGACGGCACGATGCGCTATTCCACGCGCGGCGTCAGAGGCACACGCCGGGTGCTTTTGAAGGTCGAAGAGCTGCCCTGACGGCCGGCCTCGGCATCCTTCGCCAGGTTTCTTACCGGTAAGACTTATGCTAGAGTAGCGGGCAATTATCGGTGAAGCGGAGAGGTGTGTCATGACGGTTTCGGTGTCCAGCAAGGGTCAGATGGTGATTCCCAAGGAAATCCGCGATGCGCTGGGCATCAAGCCGGGCATGCAGCTCGACGTGGAGCTGTCGCCCGACGGCAATGCCGTCACGCTGCGGCCGGCCCGGGCCGGGAGCAAGCAGCCGGTAAGCCGGCTTTTCGGCGTGCTCAAGCATGGCGGCCGGCCGGTAAGCGTGGCGGACATGGGCGGGCTGGCGGCCGCCCGCCGGCTGGCGGAAAAGGGCAAGCTGTGATCGCGCTGGACACTAACATCGTCCTTCGTGCCTGCGTGGAAGAGGCCCAGGCCGATGTGAAAACCCGACGGCAGGCCGGCATCGCCCGCGCGTTGCTGGCGTCGGGGGAGGAACTTTTCGTGCCCCTGACGGTGACGCTGGAACTGGAATGGGTGCTGCGTGCCTGTTACGGCTGTCGCGCAGCGGACGTGGTCAAGCTGCTGGGTGGCCTGGCCGATTCGGAAGGGGTGGTCATGGACCATGCCCATGCCGTGCAGTCGGCGCTGGAAAGCTACAGCCGCGGCGTGGACTTCGCCGATGCGCTCCACCTGGCGTTGAGCGCGACATGCCGCGAACTGGCGACCTTCGACCGTGAGTTCGTCAAGAAAGCCGCACAGTTGCGCCTCAAGCCGCCTGTGTCCGCGCCGGCGGCCTGAGCGCGTCAGCATGGGCGAACTCGCCTCCGTATTTGCCGCCGACGGCGCTCTTTCCCGCTCCATTCCCGGCTACCGCGTCCGCCCCCAGCAGATCGAGATGGCCGAGCGCATCGCCGCCGCCATCTGGAGATCGGTGGCGTGAGTCAGGGGCAGGCAGGCGACCAGGACGGCACGATGCGCTATTCCACGCGCGGCGTCAGAGGCACACGCCGGGTGCTGCTCAAGGTGGAGGAACTGCCCTGAATTGGGGCGCATCATGCCGGCAGCACGTATCCCTTTTCGCGGAACAGGCGTAGACAGGCGTCGGCGGCGTCGGAGTCATAGAGCTTGCCTTTGTTCTTCGCAATCTCTTCCAGCGCCACGTCGATGCCCAGTCCGGGACGGTACGGGCGGTGCGAGGCCATCGCTTCCACCACGTCGGCCACAGACATGATGCGGGCCTCGAGAAGGATCTGCTCCCCCTTCAATTGCTGCGGGTAGCCGCTGCCGTCCATTCGTTCATGATGCTGCAGGATGATCTCCGCCACCGGCCAGGGAAAATCCACGCCTTTCAGCACGTCGTAGCCGCTTCTGGGGTGAGCCTTGATCAGCTCGAATTCCATCGGCGTCAGCCGGGACGGCTTGCTCAGCAATTCCGCCGGCGTGCTGATCTTGCCGATGTCGTGCACATATCCGGTGAGGCGCAGGCCCTTCACCACATGGTCCGCCAACCCCATTTCGGCGCCGATGGCCGCGGCGAGCTCGCCGACGCGGCGCTCGTGGCCCGCGGTGTAGGGGTCGCGCAGTTCCACCATCAGGGACACCGCCTCCAGCGTGGACTGCATGGAGTGCTCCAGCCGCTCGATGTAGCGGTCGATCTCCTGCTGCGCCTTCTTGCGTTCGCCGATGTCCTGCGCCACGCCGAGGATGAATGGCTTGTCATGCCGTTTTCCTCGTGTGGCATGGGCACCCAGCTCGACCAGGGTGCCATTCTTGTGGAGGCCTTTGAAGCTGGCCTCGACGGTTTTAATCTCCCCGGACATCAACTGCCGCATCAGCCGGGCGACCGCCGGGCGGTCTTCTCCGGCAACCAGATCGAGAATCGGCTTGCCGAGCATCTCCCGATCGTCGTAGCCCAGGATCTCCTGAGTCCGGCTGTTGGTGAATGCCAATCTGCCGTCCTCGATCATGAAGATGGCCGACACGTTCTGTTCGACGAGGCTGCGGAACAGCGCCTCGCTTTCGAGCAACTGCTTCTCTACGCGCTTTTTCTCGGTGATGTCCTGGGCCATGGCCAGGATGCCGACGAGGGTTCCCTTCTCGTCGTGCAACGGGGTGTCGTGCCATTCGCAGAGGATGGTGCGGCCGTCCCTGGTCAGATTTTCATTGGCTGCGACCAGGGTCTGGCTGGATTCATGCAGCCGGCTGAAGAGTTTGTCGAGGCCGGTCCTGGCCGAGTCCGGCACCAGCACTTCGATTACCTTGCGGCCGACCACCTCGTCTTTCCGGTAGCCGAAAATCTGTTCAGCCGCCGGATTCCAGTCGCGAATGGCGAGATCCGTTGAAACTGTCATGCAAGCGAAAGGCATGCGGTCGAATTGCAGTTGCAGTCGCGTGGCAGCGGCGTGCCGTGCCGCCTCCCGGTCGAAATTGTCGAGGGCGAAAGAGACATCCTCTGCCATCTCCTCCAGCAGCGCCTCCCCACGGTTGTCGAAAACGCCCGGCTCCCCGGAATAGATCGTGAGCACGCCGGTCACGACACCGCCGCGGTGCAGCGGCAGCGCCACCGAAGCACGGATGCCGTATTTTCTGCCCAGATCGTGCCAGGGAGCGGTGGCCGCATCCTCGAGGAAATCGTTGCAGTAGAACGGCCGGTCTTCAAGCAATGCGACGGTTGTCGGCCCCCGGCCCTCGGGTTGCGTGGGGTCGGTGCCGATCGTGATTTGCCGGATGCAGTCGTCCAGTTCGCCGGCGGCGGCTGCCGGCACGATGCGCTTCGTTCCGGCATCGACAAGACCGACCCATGCACCCTTGTAGCCGCCGAACTCCACCGTGATGCGGCAGATGTCCCGGAACAGCGCATCGGGGTCGTGCAGACGGACTATGGCGCCGTTGGTTTCGCTCAGCATGGCGTAAATCGTATTCAGCCGGCGGAGTTCTTCCTCCTGCCGCCTGCGCTGGGTGATGTTGTCGAACACCGCGACGAAAAACCCTTTTTCAGGGCTGTAGACGGAAATCGAAAACCAGATATCGAGTACGCCTACATACGTCTCGAACGTCTCCGGCTTGCCGCTCAGGGCCACCCTGCCGTAAATCTCGAACAGCTCAGGGTTGGATTCCCGTATTCCGGGAATCACTTCAGTCACGTTTTTTCCGATGACGTCCTGCAATCCCGTCAGGCGCCCAAAGGCGGCGTTGACGGCCAGATAGGTGAAATCCCGCGGCCTGCCGTCATCGAACAGCATCCTGCAGTACGCGAATCCCTCGAGCATTTGCTCGAACAGGTTGCGATAGCGAATCTCGCTCTGCCGCGCCGCTGCCTCCGCCTGCTTGCGGTCGGCGATATCGCGGATGAAGCTCTGCCGGTAGGGGCTGCCCTGGATGTCGATCACCCTGGAACTGACCTCTACCGGGAAGGTGCTGCCATCCTTGCGCAGCTGCTTCGATTCGAACAGCACGCCTTCCGGGCGGTCTGCCGCCTGGAAGTCCTGTTCAAAGGTCGTTCGTGCATCCGGGGCGTACAGTTCGCGCATGCTCTTTTGCCGCAGTTCCTCATGCCGGTAGCCGTAGGCGGCGACGGCGGCGTCATTGGCTTCGATCACATTGCCGGCCGGATCGACCAGCAGGAAAATGTCCCGTGCGTGCTTGATCAGGTGTTCGAAGTGCTTGACCAGCGCCTGGCGTTCCTCGCGTTCCCTCGATTGCCATGCCGCGAAGCGCGCCTGCTGGTCGCGCCAGAGGAAGGCGACGAACAGGGCGGTGGCGCCGATCGCCAGCAGGACGATGATGAGGATCAACCGGGCCTGCTGCTCCAGCGGGAGCATGACCTCGCCGGCGTCGGTCTTGGCTATGACATGCCAGGGCATCCCGGCAACGGGGCGGAAGGCGGCGAGGACAGGCGAGCCGCGGTAATCCACGCCTTCGTAGATGTCCTTGCCTTGCCGCGCGGCCGGCAGTATCTGGTCGGACAGCGGATCGCGGTACTCCAGCGGCTTGCTGTTTATGTGGCGCGGCGGAGTGATATAGGCGACATCCTCTCCTTCGCGGCGCACTAGGAGAGCTTCGGAGGTGGCGCTGGAGACTGGCCAGGACTGGACTATCCGGAACAGCGATTCCCTTGGATCCACCCGCAGCGCCACTACCGCCATTGGACGGCCATTCTCCGGGCTGGCCACGACAGGCACCAGGAAGTCGAGCCGGAGTTCCGCGGCTGCCGCATCGATGGCATGGATGTCATTGATCTTGATGCGGTTGGCGGCTGCCGCATCGGCGACGGCGCGCTTGAGCTGTGGGTCCGCGGCGTCTGCGCGTCCTGCCTGGAGCAGAAGTCTGCCGTCGGGCGTGTAGAAGCCGATGCTGACCCATTTTCCGGCCTTGACCAGCGCCTCAAAATGGGCGCGGATGTTCTGGGTGGGCCTGCCCGCATGGCCCTGGGCGAGCAGCCCGACCGCTCCCATCAGGTCTGGGTCGCTCAGCAGCAGTTCCGCATCCTGGCGATGCCAGGCCAGCCAGCGCTCGATTTGCCCCCGCTTGAGTTCGGCGATGGCGGCTTGTTGCCGGTACTGGTGGTTCCTGAATTCCTCCGCCTGGCGCCGGTAGCCCAGGTAGCCGAAGCCCAGAATGGCCGAAGCCAGGATGACGAAGGCCAGCAGCAGCAGGCTGATCCGGTAGCGCTCGGGCTTCGCGACCTCCGGACTGGCGGCGGTGGAGGGGGACAGAATGCGCAACAGTGTGTAGAGGACCAGGCCGGTCACCAGGACGAAGGCGACGCCCTTCCAGGCTTGAACGCGGACGAGGTAATCGCGATCCGTGACGACTATCGCCACAAGCCGGTCGGACAGCAGTATCCATGCTACCGCCATGGTCAGGTAGCCGAGCGTGATGCGGGCAGCATAGGAGAGCCTGCCGTTGTTCCGCCAGAAAGGGCTCTTGTTGTTTTTCATGCGCTTGCGTGTTCTCGGCGTGAGCGCGCCCGCTTTGGTGTGCGAGGCTGTACCCTCTCATGATATGACAGTTGTCAGGAAAACCATATATTTTTTAGAGTCTTATCATGCCGCGGCCCGGGATGCGGCATCCGCTGCCCTTCGGCCCGGACACGGTGCGGCCAGGTTCCGCCGGCGTGGTAACATTCGCCGGAAATCCTCATCCTATGCTCGCCATTTCCGAGATTTTTTCCGAGCAGGGCCCGCTTTCTCGAACCATCCCCGGCTACCGCGTCCGTCCGCAGCAGATCGAGATGGCCGAGCGCATCTCTGCCGCCATCGAAAAGCACGGCGTGCTGGTGGCCGAGGCCGGCACCGGCACCGGCAAGACCTTCGCCTACCTGGTTCCCGCGCTCGCCTCGGGCGGCAAGGTGATCATTTCCACCGGCACCAAGACCCTGCAGGACCAGCTTTTCCAGCGCGACCTGCCCATGGTGCGCGATGCCTTGAAGGCGCCGGCAACGATCGCCCTGCTCAAGGGCCGCGCCAACTATGTCTGCCACTACCACCTGGAGCGGACACGGCAGGAAGGGCGCTTCCTCAGCCGCGAGGAGGCCGGGCATATTCAGGTTATAGCCCGTTTCGCCAAAGTCACGAAGACCGGCGACAAGGCCGAATGCGCCAAGGTGCCCGAGGATTCCGCCGCCTGGCTGGCGGCCACTTCGACGCGCGACAATTGCCTCGGCCAGGAGTGCCCCAACGCCAAGGAATGCTTCGTCATGGCGGCGCGGCGCGAGGCGCAGGCGGCCGACGTGGTGGTGGTGAATCACCATCTGTTCTTCGCCGACGTCATGCTGCGCGACGAAGGCCTGGCCGAGCTGCTGCCGGCCTGCAACACCGTGATCTTCGACGAGGCGCACCAGCTGCCGGAGACGGCCACGCTGTTCTTCGGCGAGAACGTGTCCACGGCCCAGCTCATCGACCTGGCGCGCGATGCCCGCCTGGAGGCGATGGCCGTGGCCAGGGACTTCGCCGCGCTGCCCGACGGCGCGCGGGCGCTGGAGAAGGCGGCGCGCGACCTGCGCCTGGCCATCCCGGGCGAGAACGCGCGCTTCTCCCTGGCGCAGCTCGATGCCGGCTTCCACGATGCCCTGCGGGCGGCGGCGGAGGAACTCGACCGCTTCGGCGCGCTGCTCGAGGCGCAGGCCGAGCGCTCGGAGGGGCTGGAGAACTGCTGGCGGCGCGCGCAGGAGTTGGCCGTGACGCTGAAGCGCTGGCGGCAGGTGGATGCGCCCGGCCGGGTGCGCTGGGTCGAGGTGTTCAGCCAGGCGCTCTCGCTCAATGCCACGCCGCTCTTCATCGCCGACATTTTCAGGAAGCAGATGGAAGGCCATCCGCGCGCCTGGATCTTCACCTCGGCCACGCTGGCCGTCGAAAGCGACTTCAGCCACTACTGCGCCGAGCTCGGATTGAACCAGGCGGATACCGGCTGCTGGGGCAGCCCCTTCGACTACCCGAACCAGGCCGTGCTCTACGCGCCGCAGGGCATGCCCGACCCGAACGGCCGCGAATACAACGAGGCCGTCGTCGAGGCGGCCTGGCCGGCGATCCATGCCAGCCGCGGCCGCGCCTTCGTGCTGTGCACCAGCCTGCGCGCCATGCGCCGCATCCACGAGCTGCTGGCGGCGAGATTCGAGGCGGAGAAATTCGACCACCCGCTGCTGCTGCAGGGCGAGGGGTCGAGAAGCGAGCTGCTGGGGCGCTTCCGCCGCCTCGGCAATGCCGTGCTGGTGGCCAGCCAGAGCTTCTGGGAAGGCGTGGACGTGCGCGGCGAGGCGCTCTCGCTGGTGGTGATCGACAAGCTGCCCTTCGCCCCGCCGGACGATCCCGTGCTGGCGGCGCGCATCGAGCACATGAAGAAGGAAGGCCGCAACGCCTTCATGGAATACCAGCTTCCGCGCGCCGTCATCAACGTCAAGCAGGGCGCCGGCCGGCTGATCCGCGACGAGGACGACCGCGGCGTGCTGATGATCTGCGACCCGCGCCTCATCGCCAAGCCCTACGGCAAGCGCGTCTGGCGCTCGCTGCCGCCGATGCGGCGAACGCGCGAGCTGGACGAGGTGCTGGAGTTCTTCGCGGCGGAGCAGGCGCATGCGTAGGCTGCCCGCACTGATGGCCTCGGTGCGCTTCAAGCTGCTGGCGCTGGTGCTCCTGCCGCTGGTGGTGATCCTGCCGGTGCTGATCGGACTGATCGTTTACTGGGGCAATACTTCCTACGATCGGCTGCTTGTCTACAAGGTGAACGCCGAACTGGTCATCGCCCATCAGTATCTCGATCGCGTGCTCGAGAGCAACCGCCGCATGGTCGAGGCGCTGGCCGGCTCCGAGCAGCTGGCGCGCCGGCGCCGGTCGCCGG